>CAZLJG010000026.1:0-19442 GCA_964559545.1 uncultured Solibacteraceae bacterium
CTGCCGTCCACACCGCGAGCCCGTTCAGGTGCGACCGGTTCGATGGACGCCGCCCAGGCTTCGAGTGGTGGCAACTGGCGCGAGGCCCCGGCGCTCGCACGCAGCGTGACGCGGCCGAGCCGATGCTCCGCCAGCAACCACGGTGCGAGCCAGCGTGTGTCAGGGCGCCTGGCATCCACAGCACGAACGCCGGCGACCACGCCCGAGCGCGCACCGCGCCAGGTCACCTGCGCCCACGAGGAGAGGAGCTGCCGGTCGCCCTCGACGGTGCGACTGGCGGTCTGCGTCACCGATGTTCCGGAGACACGAAAGCGGGCCAGCATCTGGTTCGTGCTGGTCTGTTCCACGCGCGCGCCGGCCTCCACCAGCCACTGTGTCCCCACCGCGCGCGACGCGTCGCCACGCCACATCCGTGTGGTGGTGGTGCCGCGGCCCTGCACCTGGCTGCGCATGCCGGTGTTGGTGAACCGGCTGGTGGTGATTGACACACGTTGGCGGAGCGTCAGATTGTTGCCGGCATACAACCACGCCAGCGACGCAAGGCCGCCGGTCGAGACGGCCTTGTGCAGACCGTTGGCAATCGATGTCTCGGGTTCGCGGTACACCGCTTCGCCCCCGGTCAGCACAACCTGGATCTGCTGCCTCGGGGTGAGGTCCCAGGTCCACTTGCTCTGCGCATCGGTGAACCCAATCGTGCTGACAATCTCCGGGTCCAGCTTTCGAATCAACCAATCCACGTAACTCTTGCGTGCGGTGATCAGCCACGCGCCGCGGCCGGTGGTGCCCAGTGGCCCCTCCAACACGATCGCCGCACTGGTGCCGCTGATGGTGCCGCGCACATGAGCGCGATCCCGTGAGCCCGGTCGCAGACCAAAATCGAGCGTGGCGCCAATCCACTCGCCGTGGCGCTGCGGGTGCGGGCCGGAGAACAGGGCGGCGCGATCGAGCACGTCGGCATTCACCATCGCGAGTGATCCGGTGTCGTCGCGCCCGCGCACGGCATGCAGCAGCAAGGGCGACGGGGTGTCGTCAATGACAAGACCCACGTGACGAAACGCCGATCCGCGCACGGAGAACTCCGCCTGAAAGTCGTCGCCCGTCACGACTCCTGGCAGTCCCTGAATGGCGCGCATCGGGTCGTCGGTCGCGATGCCACGCAACTCCTGAATGGCCGCCGACCCCAGCGTGACCTGCGACGAGATGCCGACCTCTGCGCTGCCGACAGGTGCTGCCGCGACTGTGACGTCCTCCTGATATGCCCCGGTGCCTTCGGTCATCGGAATCGTCAACGTCACCGGTGTCCCGGCCACGATCGTGAGGCCGCGCCGCACAAAGGCGTACCCGACCGTCGAGACCGTGACCAGATACCGACCTGCGGGCACGCTCGCGAAGACGACAGTGCCCGAAGGGTCGGTGTCACCAGCGTGGAGGTCGCGCGCGACGTTGTCTGCCGACTGCAACTGCACGCGCACGCCCGGCACGGGCGCCTGCGTGCGCGCGTCCACGACGGTGATGCGCACGGCATCTGCGCCGATTGTGGCGCTCAGCCACAGACTCAGCGCGACAAGGATCATCCGGCCTCCACCGGGTCATCCCGCATGTCGCGACGGGTATCCGGTCGCGCCTCTGGGATGGGAGGAGGTGTCGACAGATCGCCGCCGGCCAGCAGTTGGTCCGTGACAAAGTCGAGCGCGGGATCATCCGTGCGCGCCAGCAGGGCTTCCAGTGGGGACCGCGGATGCTCGAGCACTTCCCGCTGCTGCATCGTGGGCCACGACCCGTCGGCGCGACGGGGGACGTACCGGCACCAGAAGCCGACGTGCCAGCGCAGGAAGTCGCGTACCCGCTCGCGTCCGTAGTCGTCACCGCCCCAGTGCGCCAGCGCGAGTTCCACATAGCGCCTGTACAACGTCACCCGTTCGTCGGCGGTGATGTCCCAGTAGCCATCGGTGACTTCGCGAAAAATCCACGGCTTGATCAGCGCACCTCGAGCCGTCATCACGGCTGTGCAGCCTGAGTGACTCATGTGATCGTGGAAGTCGTGCGGAAACAACACGTCGCCATTACCGACAACCGGGACGGGCACTGCCGCTGCGATTTCCGCAATCGCCGCCCAGTCCGCCGGATGCCGATATCGCGCTTCGCGCGTGCGGCCATGCACAAAGACGCCATCTGCACCGCCCTCGACCGCCGCCTTCGCCAATTCGAGGTAGTTCAGCTGGTCGGCTTTCCAGCCGAGCCGAATCTTCACCGTGACCGGCACCTTGACGGCGGCCTTCATCGTTTCGACGATGCGTCGCACACGGCCGGGCTGGCGCCCCAACGCCGCACCGAGGCCCATTCGTGTGAAGTGATCGATCGGGCATCCGAGGTTGATGTCGATAAAGTCGGCCTGGCGCGATTCCACCAGTGCCGCCGCCCACGCCATCTCCTCCGGCTTGTTCCCGGCCAGCTGCACGCCGAATACGGGTTCGCCCGGGGCGCGACGAATGAGGGCAAACTCGCTGCGTTTGCGCTGCTTGAGGCGGCGAGCCACCACCATTTCGCTGATCAGCACGCGCGCGCCCAGTTCCATGCACAGCAGCCGGAAGGGCAAATTGGAGCCCTTGGTCATCGGCGCCGCAATCAGCGCGCCGGACACGAGGGACGAAAACGAAGTACCTGTGGACATACGTGTATTGATTATTCTCTGAGGTGATGCTCCAGCCGCTGCCAATCGACGGCCATTTGTCGCGTATTGCCGACGCCGTGGCCGATCATCGCGCGGTGGTGGTCGTGGCATCACCTGGTGCCGGCAAGACGACCCGGGTGCCGCCGGCCCTAGTCGGCGCCGGTCCCGTGCTCGTGCTGCAGCCCCGCAGGGTCGCTGCGCGGTCGATTGCCAGGCGCATCGCGGATGAGCGCGGATGGACGATCGGCCGCGAAGTCGGCTGGCACGTCCGGTTCGACAAACGTGTGTCGGCGGAGACACGACTGACCGTGGCGACCGAAGGGGTGCTCACGGCCATGCTCCATCAGGATCCGCTGCTGACCGGGATTCGCACGGTGGTGCTGGACGAATTCCACGAACGGAGCATTCACGCCGACCTCGGACTTGCGCTCGTCAAGCAGGCATGGCTCGCCCGCGACGACCTCCGCATCGTCGTCATGTCCGCGACCATCGACCCGGAGCGCATTGCCGTGTACCTCGGCGGGTGTCCGGTGGTCACAGTGCCGGGCCGTCAGTTTGCCCTCGACATCTCGTATCACCCGGGCGTGTCTGTGGCCGGTGCCGCCAGGAGGCTGGCGGGTGCGGGTGCAAGCGCCGGTGGGGGCGCGGTGCTGTGTTTCCTCCCGGGCGCTCGGGAGATTCAGGACGCAGCTCGCGCGCTGCAGGGTGTGCCGTGGCCGGTGATGCCGCTGCATGGAGGTCTTGACGCCGACGAACAGGACCGGGCGCTGACGCCGCCCGCCGGGGGCGGTGCGCGGATCGTTCTCGCCACGAACCTGGCGGAAACGACGGTGACTGTGCCCGACGTCACCGCGGTTGTTGATGCAGGGCTCCAGAAGGTCGCGCGCTACGATGCCGGTCGCGCACTCGATGCGCTGGTGACCGAGCGTATCTCGCAGGACTCCGCAGACCAGCGGGCAGGTCGCGCGGGCCGGACGCAGGCCGGTGTCGTGTACCGGTTGTGGGATGCGCGAGACCGGCTGCGCCCACATCGTGACCCGGACATTGTGCGCATCGACCTCGCGGGCCCGGTGCTTGATGTGGTCGCGTGGGGCGGTGACCCTCGGAGCTTCGACTGGTTCGAGGCGCCGCCGGCCCATGCCCTCGACGCCGCCATCGCATTGTTGCACCGCCTTGGTGCAATCGATGCCGACGGCCGGCTGACCAGCGACGGCCGCGCCATGCGACGGCTGCCGCTGCATCCGCGCCTTGCGCGACTCCTGATGACGGCCGGCGGCGATGCTCGCGCTGCGCGCGTGTGCGCCTCGCTCTCGGAAGGCGTCCGGCTGCGCGCAGCCGTGGCCGGCGAGACACGGTCGTCCGATCTCGAGGTGTTCGGCGATGCGGCCGCCCTGCCGACCCACTTGCGTCAGGTTGTGCAGCAGCTGACGACGCACGCGGCTGCGCCCGTGAGCGATGACGACCTGCGTCGAGCCGTCCTTGCGGCGTATCCCGATCGTGTGGCGCGACGACGGGCGTCCGGCAAGGATGCGTTTCTGCTGGCCTCCGGAACAGGTGGCACGCTGGCGCGTGAGAGCGGTGTGCGGCACGCGGATCTGATTGTGGCGGTTGACGTCACTGCGGGCATCGCGCCAGGGGCCGATGCGTTGATTCGTCTCGCGAGTGCCGTGGATATCGAGTGGCTGGTGCCGACGCGGACCGAGGTGGTGCACGAGTTCGTGGAGGACACGTCCACGGTTCGTGCGCGTCGCGTCGAGTGGTACGACGCGCTCGTGTTGCGTGAACGCGTTGTGCCCCCGGATCACGGAGTCGCAGCCGAGTTGCTCCTCACCGGCTGGCATCGTCGTGGTCCGTCCGAGGGCGACGTCCGGCTTCTGCGCCGGCTCGAGTTCGCCGGCATTGCCATCGACCGCGACGCGCTCGTCGCCGCGGCCGTGGCGTCGGCGACGCGGCTCGACGATGTCAGGCTCGGCGATCACCTGCCGGGTCACGTCCGCGCGGACCTCGACCGGCTCGCGCCCGATGTCCTGCGTGTGCCCAGTGGTCGCGAACACCCACTCACGTACCGCGATGATGGCGGTGTGGACGTCGCCGTCAAGTTGCAGGAGGTGTTTGGTCTGGCGGAGACCCCCCGTCTTGGCCCACGTGCGGTGCCGGTCACGTTCACGCTCCTCGCACCGAACCAGCGGCCCGTGCAGGTGACGCGGGACCTCAGGAGTTTCTGGACGCGTGGGTACCCCGAGGTGCGCAAGGAATTGCGCGGCCGGTACCCGAAGCATCCGTGGCCCGAGGATCCATGGTCGGCGGTGCCGACTTTCCGTGTAAAGTTGCGAAAGTAATGAGCCGGAAGCACCAGAATGCCCTGCGGGAGAGCCTGCGCGCCTTCATCGCTGAGCGACATCCATTTGGCCTCCCAGCCGTCCTCGGCGCCTTCGACGCACTGAACGGCGCCGATCTCCCACGCATCAGAACGCATTTGCGCAAGGTGCTGCCTGACGCGATTCGGACGCACCTGACCAGCCACGCATTTCCTGGTGTTGAGACCATCCCCGGTGTCACCAGTGATGAACGGGCGGTACAGGCCGCCAACGAACTCATCGAGGCCGTGGACGGATTTTTCTGCCGGACATTGATCGCGCAGAGCCTGCGCGACGATGAGCGCGTCGAGATGTTGCGGGGCATGGTGCTCACGCGCGCGGTGGACAACCGGCTGAAGCAGTTTTTTTCCGGCGGTGAAGTGCGCTACGGCGCCGCCTCGTTCCAGGGGAAGGGATTCCGGTCGCTGGGCCAGGAAGCGATTTATGCCGCTGCGATGCGTTTCCGGCGGGGCGCCACGTACCGCACGGCGGATGGCGAGTGGCGCGGCGACGTCGTGGCGCCGTTGATTCGTGATCTGGGTGTGGCGCTGGCGATGCGCGGGGATGGCGAGGCGGTGCGCGCCGTGCTCAGTGCGCAGATGGGCAAGGCGGGCCCACCGATGGATGGGCGCGATCTGCACCTCGGCGATTTTGGGTGGGGCGTCCTGCCGGCATCGGCGCCGCTGTCCATCAGCACGCTGACGGCTGCGGGGATGGGGTTTGCGTTCGCGCAGACGAAGGCCGAGCGCATCGCGGTGTCGTTTATCGGCGAAGGCGGCTCTTCGCTGGGTGAGTGGCACGAGGCGATTAACCTCTGCGCGGCGCGGCACCTGCCGGTGATTTTCTGTCTCCAGAACAACCAGACCGCGTTGTCCACGCCGGTGCGGGATCAGTCGGCCGTCCGCGTCTTCGCCGACAAGGCGATTGGGTACGGCATACCCGGAATCACGATCGACGGGACGGATCCTGAAGCGGTCATGACGGCGTTTACGTGGGCGGCAGATCGCGCCCGTGCCGGTGACGGCCCGACGTTGATTGAAGTGGTCGCGATGCGCATGTGTGGCCACGCGCATCACGACGACATGTTGTACCTGGGCAAGGACCCGCAGCTCGGGTGGGACTATCCGCCGCTGACGCCGCAGGGGTACGCGAACCCGGAGCTCTACGCGTTCTGGAGCGAGCGGGATCCCATCAAGCGGTACGCGCAGCGTCTTGTGGCGCGTGGCGTGCTGACCGAGTCAGGCGTCGCCCAGATCAAGGCCGACGCCGAAGCGCTGGTTGAGGCGGAGGCGCAGGCGGTGATTGCCGCGCCGTGGCCCGACCCGGCCACGGTGACCGTCGGGGTCTTCAAGAACGATCCGGTGGAGCGCCGACGGGTGGAGGTGCTTGACCCGGCCGTGCGCCGGCAGCGCCTGCCGTCCACGACGCCTCTGGAGGTGGAAGCCGCGCCGGCGTTTGACAAGAAGGGCACCACGTTCCTGGAAGCCGTGATGCTGGGCGTGGGCGATGCGCTGCGGACCGATCCGCGAACGTTTGTGTTTGGCGAAGACTGTGGTGGCCAGTACGGCAACGCGTTCCTGCTGTTGCGTCCGCTGCTGAAGGACTACGGCGATCGCATTCTGAATGCGCCGCTGGCTGAAGGCGCGGTGCTTGGCGCGTGTGTTGGTGCGGCGCTGGCCGGGCTGCGGCCGATTGGCGAGATTCAGTTCAACGACTTCGTCGCGACCGGTTTTAATCAGCTGGTCAACAACGCCGCGAAGATCCGGTACCGCTGGGGCGGTGAAGTGCCCATGGTGGTGCGCATGCCGTGGGGCGGCCTGCGTCACGCGGGGCCGTACCACTCACAGAACACCGAGCCGTGGTTTTATCGCACGCCCGGTCTGAAGATCGTGTGCCCCTCCACGCCTCACGATGCGCGCGCATTGCTGGCGGCGGCCGTGGCCGATCCCGACCCCGTCCTCTATTACGAGCACATCGCGTTGTACCGCGATCCACGTGTCAAACAGCTCCTCGACGAGCACGCGCCGGCGCCCCTGCCGATCGGGAAGGCCGCACTGCGGCGGGCAGGGAAGGATCTCGCGATCATTTCGTACGGAGCCTACGTGCACGTCGGGCTGCGTGTGGCGGAGCGGTTGAGCGCGGACGGCATCCAGGCCTCGGTGCTCGACCTGCGGACAATCGCGCCACTCGATCGTGACGCCGTGCTGGCGGTGGCGCGACAGACCGGTCGCGTGTTGGTGCTGCAGGAGGATTCAAAGACCGGTGGCATCGGTGAATCCCTCGCCGCGATCATCCAGGAAGACGCGTTCGAATGGCTGGACGCCCCCGTGCGCGTGATCGGCGCGCTGGATACGCCCGTGCCGTACTCGCCGCCGCTTGAGGACGTGTTCCTGCCGACGGAGGCCGACGTGGAGCGCGCGGCCCGATGGCTCGTGCAGTACTGATTCGACGCGCGGTGTGGGGGCTCGCGGCTGCGAGCCTCGTGTTCGGCGTCTGGCGTTCCGTTCAACCCGACGCCCTTGACGATTTTCGGCGCGTGGTCGAGTGGACGCGCCTGCTCATCGGCGGCGTGTCGCCGTACACCGCCGTGCAGGAGACCGACTATCCCCCATGGGCCCTGGTGATGTTGTCACCACTCCTGCTGGTCCCGGCATCCTTGCAATCGTCGGTCTGGATTGCGTGCAATCTGCTGCTGGCTGTCGTGGTCGCACGCACGCTCGTGCGGACCATCGAGGTGCCCAGGGAGACACAACTCCTGCTGATGGGCGTGGTGTTGGCCGCGTCCTGTTTCCGGGTCCTCGGGCAATTCAGCCTGCTCTCGTTTGCGCTGGCGATCATCGGCGCGCGACAGCCGTCCGTGCTGATCGGCGGCGTGGTGCTCGGGCTGGGACTGATGAAGCCGCACGTGGGCGGAGCCATCTGGCTGGCGCATCTGCTGATGGGTGACTGGCGTCGTGTCGCCATCGCGGCCGCCGTGCCGTGCGGATTAACACTTGTCGCCGCGACTCTCTCCGGCGTCGGGCCGGCGGCGCTTCTTGCCGACTACGTCGGCGTACTCGAGGGCGTCCATGGTGGCGCCGAGCGGTTCACGGGGCACACCGAGTTGGAAGGCTGGATCGCACCGTGGGTGCCGGCGGTGACCACAGTGGCGGGGGCCGCAACCATCGGTCTCGTGCTCCTGACCCCGGTCCTGCTGGTCGCGTGGCGACGACGGCGGGGAGGGTGGCCGGCGTCGCGCCAGCTCGAGCTGTACGCGCTGTGCGGTGTCGTGTCGTTACTCGCCACCCGCCACCTGAGCTATGACTTTCTGCTGCTTCTGCCCGTCCTCGTGGCCTGGGGCGCGCCGCCCTGGCGACCGGCCTGGACTGTGGCGGCCGCGTTGTTGATTGCGCAGCTGCCGGGCTGGTGGCGGCGGGTCTTCGAGCCGATGGGTTGGCCTGAGTCGTTCGGCCTCATCGTCGAGCTGGACCGACTGTTGTGTCTCTGGCTTTTTGGGGTCCTGGCGTGGAGTTTAATGCGACTTGATGTGACAAAATAGTCAATTCAGGCTGTGACTGAAGGGGCGAAGCTACGTCAAAGCTCGCATATGCTGAACTGAGATGAATCAAAGACTGGTCAGGATTGCACTCGCCGTCCTGTTTGTGGCGGTGGCGGCGCCAGCCACGGCGCAGGATTGGACGCGCCCGGATCCGCTGGCGGAGCCGTGGCGTGACGCCCGGTTGCGGATTGGTCCCCTCTTTTTTAATCCCAATTTTCAGATCAAAGACCTCGGCGTCGATCAGAACGTCTTCAACGACGTCCCTGGCGCGGAGCGCCGCGACCTCACCGGCACACTGTCGATGACGTCCCAAGCCGGCCTGCAAATTCGGCGTTTTCTCGTGACGGCGCAGCAGAACAACAGCTACATCTGGTTCCGCACCTACACGTCGGAGCGATCCGTTGACGGCTCGCTCAAGGTGGTGGGTGAGTTGCGGCTGGGTGTGCTGCGCCCCTGGGCGGCCATCGAACGCGCCAAGAGCCATTCACGCGGATACGAAGTCGACGCCAGAGCCGGCCGTGAGACACCGGCCTGGGAAGTCGGATCCGACATCCAGTTTGGATGGCGCATCGGCGCGACCGGTGTCTATCGCAAGCGGTCACTGCGGTTTGCCGAGGGCGAGCGGTTTGATGACGTCGATCTCGGCGCGGTGTTGGACCACAAGGCCGAAGAAATGCGCGGCTACGGCCGACTCCAACTGACGGACTTTACAAGCGCCATCGCTGGGGTGGACTACTCCCGCCGGCGTTTCACGACCGCCCTGCAGCGCGATTCCGACGACATCTACTACTACGCCGGTCTTGAATCGACCGCGGAGTCGCGCTTGCGGTTGAACCTGAAGATCGGCTGGATGGAGCAGCGCCACAAGGACCCGACCGTGAAGGGGTTCAAGGGGCTGATCGCCGGCGCCGGCACCACGTTCGTGGTTGGCGACATCATGCAGCTCGCATTTTCTGGCGACCGGAGGGTCGGGTCGTCCTACCTTGAGGAGTATCCGTTCTACGTCGAAGAGGGCGGCGAGGCCCGGACGACGATTCGGTTTTTGCCCCAGTTCGACCTCAGGTTTGACGCACAACTCCGCCGGTTGTCGTATCGCAATACAGTGACCGGCGCGGAGGATCCGCGGCGGGACCGGACGATGGTGCTGGGTGGTGAATTCGGGTATTTCCTCGGGGGGACCGCGGGCACGCGTGTCGGAATTCGTTACGAGTACGCCGAACGGACATCGCCGGTGGCGTTGAAGAACTACAAACGCAGCCGGTTCTATTCGCAGTTTTCGTTGTCGTTCTGACGGGGCTGTGGTGGTGCAGGGGGGAACGCTGATGCGAAGAATTGTTGTTGGACTTGCCGGCTTCGCGATGGTCATCGCGATGACATCCGGGCTGGGCGCTGCCCAGGCCGGCCAGTCGACGGGCCAGACCACAGGCCAGGCGACGGGGATTCCCCTGTCCGCGGAGTTTGCACCCAAGCCCTACACGGTCGCCGCCGGCGACACGATCCGCCTCGACTTCTACAACCTCGACGCGCGGGATTTGGACATGAAGGGGCTGTATCTGGTCGCGCTCGACGGGAACATCGTGTTGAAGCACGTGGGCCCCCTGCGAGTGCATGGCCTGAGCGAGCGCGGGATTGAAGATGCGGTGCTCAAGGCGCTTGTACCGAGGTATTACCAGCCAAACGTCATCCAGGTCACGGCTGTTGTCGCTGAAGAGCGTGAGCAGGAAGTCACCGTGCAGGGACAGGTCAACTCTCCAGGCCTTCTGAAGCTGCGCGGCAACCAGATGACCGTCAACCGCGCCATTACGGCAGCGCGCGGTTTCACCTCGTTGGCCGGGCAGGAAGTGGAACTGAAGCGGATGGTGGACGGCAAGCGCGTGGTGATCAACCTCACCAGGACGCAGCTGGAAAACGGGGAGGATCCGCAGCTCATCGCCGAGGACGAGATCACGGTCAAGCAGGGCCAGATGTTCTTCGTCAATGGCGAAGTCCAGAGTGGTGGGCAGAAGGCCTGGCAGCCGGGCATGACGGTGGGACGCGCCATCAGCCTCTCCAACGGGATGACCGCGAAGGGCAAACTCGGACACATCATGCGGCCGGAGAAGGACGCGAGCGGCCGCGTCCTCAAGTACAAGAAGATCAAGGGGCTCAAACTCGAGACGCCCATCCTGCCCGACGACGAGCTGGTGATCTCGCGGAAGTGGTTCGGCTGATTCCCCGGTGCGCGTCGCACTTCTGACCGACGACTGGCGCCCCACTGGGGGGGTGGTCGGGCATGTGCGACTGGTGGCCCCTGCACTGGCGGCAGCCGGACACGACGTGCTGGTGATCCACGCCGGTGATCCCGGCGACGCCGCTGAACCGCTGCCCGCAGGCGTCACTGTTCAAGCCATTCCCGGCGCGCTTCGCGACACGACGGCTTCAGCAAATCGTGCGGCGGTCGAGCGCGTCCGCCGTGTGTTGACGGACTTCCGCGCGGACCTCGCGCACATCCACGCGTGCACCAACTTCCTCGTGGAAGACGCGGTCCGCGAACTGCTGCCGACCCTCAAGACCATTCACACATTGGACGTCTGTCCGTCGGGCACCAAGTTCCACTACGCCACGGGCGACGCGTGCCGGCATGACACCGGCCCGATGTGTGTGCCTCGGCAGGCCTACCTTCGATGCACGCTGAGCAAACGGCCCTCCGTGTGGTGGCACGGGTATCAGTACGCCACCGCTGTGGCCTCGCGACTGCGCACCTATGGGCGCGTCGTCGTCGCCTCGCACTTCGTGAAACAACTGCTGGTGCGCAGTGGCGTGGCGGACGATCACATTGTGGTCATTCCCTACTTCACTCCGACGCCTGCAGTCACAACCGTCGCGAGTGGCCGGACGGTGTTGTTCGTCGGCCGCGTCACGCCGGAGAAGGGCGTCGATCTGCTGCTGGATGCGTTGGCGCGCGTGACAGGTCCGTGGCGACTGGAGATCGTCGGCGAGGGGCTGGCGTCGTCGGACTTGCGGCGTCGTGTGGACCGCGATGGCTGGTCTGATCGGGTGAGTTTTCGCGGGTGGCTCCAGGGACAGGCGCTCGTCGAGGCGTACCAGCAGGCGGCGATCGTGGTGGTCCCGTCGCGATGGCCCGAGCCGTTTGGCATTGTGGGGATCGAGGCCATGTCGCATGCCCGGCCCGTAGTGGCGTGTGACATCGGCGGCATTCCCGAGTGGTTGCGAGACGGGGAGGGCGGCCGGCTGGTCCCTCCGGGAGATGCCGCAGCGCTGGCGTCGCACATATCCGCGTGGCTCGACAGTCCTTCCGAAGCGGCTCGAGTGGCGGCCCTTGGGCGCGCGCGCGTGGCGCGTGAATTTTCTGCGGCGGTGCATCTGGGCCGCCTCGTGCCGCTGTATACCGGTCTGCACACACACGAAGGACACCGTTCCGCATGATTCTCGGCATCTACCATCCGGCGCGCGGCGTCGGCCATGACACCGGTGTGGCGCTCATCGATCGGCAAGGCCGCATTGCGGCGGCGTTGTCCGAGGAACGTCTGAGCCGCGTCAAGATGGACGGCGGGTTCCCGTTCCGCGCGCTGGAGGAGATTCGGAGGATGACCGGCGTCGTGTGGAGGGACCTCGACGCGGTGGCCGTGCCGTTTTTATCCCCGGGTGATCAGATGCGTGAAGGTGCGCGGTTGCTGGCCGCCGCGACATCGGATCCCACACTGCTGTCTGCGCAATGGGCGACCCGGCGCGGGCGCGATCGCTTCCAGGCCGGGATGACCGCGCTCGGTGCGTATGGGTACCTCGACGAATTCAAGCGTCGGTCGGCTGCAGTGCGCGCGCAGGATCAGCGCCCAGCGGTGGGTGATTGGCGCGAGTTTCTGTCGGTGTCCGGCCTCGGCGACGTACCGCTGGTGCAGGTGGATCACCACATCGCGCATGCGGCCGCCGCGTACTGGATGAGCGGCGTTGAAGATGCCGTGGTGATCACCGTTGACGGTGTGGGCGCGCTCAAGAGCGGCATCGTTGCCGTCGGCACCGGGACGGGGCTGGATGTCGTGGCCCGCACGTTTTATCCGCACTCCGCAGGCGAGTTCTGGGAAGTGGTGACCACGCTGTGCGGGTTCCACCACATGAAACATGGCGGCAAGATCACCGGCCTTGCGGCGCATGGTCGCGCGGATGCCCCGTGTTATGCCGTCATGCGGGACGCCATCAGCGCGGCAGGACTCACCATCCGCACGCGCCTCGATCCCGTCGCGATGCGGGATGCCCTGCGCGGGGTCTCGCGGGAGGATATTGCCGCGACGGCCCAGCGCCGACTGACCGAAGTCGTCGTCGATCTCGTGCGCGCGGCCGTGGCGCACACGGGTCGCCGCCGGGTCGCCGTCGCCGGTGGCGTCTTTGCGAACGTCCGGATGAATCAGGCCATCGCGGAACTGCCGGACGTGGAGTCGCTGTTTGTGTGTCCCCTCATGGGGGACGAAGGGCTCGGTGTCGGGGCTGCGTTGTGGACCGCCGGCCAGAAGTTCGGAGTCCGGCCATCCCGCGTCCCGACGTTGTATCTCGGACCGGAGTACCCGGAGTCCGAGATGCAGCAGGCGCTGGCGACGTATGGCCTGACGGGGCAGCGGCTCGAGGATGGCCCTCTGGTCGAGGCGGTGGCCGACCGCATTGTCGCCGGCAAGGTCGTGGCGATTGCCCGGGGCCGGATGGAACTGGGTCCACGGGCGTTGGGGCATCGAACGATCCTCTACCGCGCCAGTGACCCGGCGGTGAATCAGTGGTTGAATGCGCGTTTGCAGCGCACGGAGTTCATGCCCTTTGCGCCGGTCACGCTGGAGGCCCACGCCGACTCGTGTTACATCGGGCTGGATAAGGCGCGTGATTCCGCCGACTACATGACGGTCACCTTTGATTGCACGCCGCAGATGCGCGAGCAGTCACCGGCTGTGGTGCATTTGGACGGCACGGCACGTCCGCAAATCATCCGGCCCTCGACGGATGCGTTCTACCACGCCGTGCTGGACGCCTGCTTCGCGCGCACCGGAGTGCCGTCGCTGGTCAACACCAGTTTCAACATGCACGAGGAACCGATCGTCGCAACGCCTGATGACGCCGCCCGCGCGTTTGTGCAGGGCCACCTCGATACGCTGGTGCTTGGGCCGTTCCTGGTGGATGCCTGATGCACCGCCGGACCTGGGCTGCGTGGGTGGTCGCGACCGCGTTCGCCTGTCTGTTTGTGAACCCGTACGTGCGTGGCGACGGCAACGGGTACTACGCGTGGCTGGTCTCGCCGATCGTCGATGGTGACCTGGACTTCGCCAATCAGTTCCGGCATGCCGATCCGTTGTTCCAGCAGCTGGTCTTTACCGGGGACGGCGCGGTACGCCCGGAGATGACGACGCCGACGGGCCGCGTGGCCAATCAGTGGAGTACCGGCCCGGCGGTGTTGTGGGCGCCGTGGTTCCTGCTGGCGCACCTTGGGGTGGCGATCGCGTCCCTGTTCGGCGCAGCGGTGGCGGCCGACGGATACAGCTGGCCGTATCTCTGGAGTGTGTCGATCGGCACGGCTTGCTACGGCATGTTCGCCTTGTGGCTGGCGGTTCGCACGGCGACCGCCCTCGGGTACGCGCGCGTGGCCGGCCTCTCCACGGTCGGGATTGGACTCGCGTCATCGTTGCCCGTGTATCTGGTCTTTCTGCCGTTTCATGTGCACGCGCTCGCTGCGTGTGCGGTCGCGGCGTTTGTGACATGGGGAGTCACGCGCCACGACACGTCCCGCCTTCGGCACTGGGTGATCTGGGGGGGGCTGGGCGGATTGATGGTGGCGGTGTATCAGCTCAACGCCGTGCTCGTGATCGCGGCCGTGTGGGCGTGGGTGGCGAGCATCAGACGCGATGGCGTGGTCCCGGCCGTGCGGCATGGCCTCGCGTTTACCGGCGCCGCCGTGCTGGTTGGCCTTCCGCAGCTGGTGGGCAAGGCCGTGGTGTATGGGACGCCCCTGACCACGGGTTACCAGGATTCGTTTGCCTGGTCGGAGCCCAGACTGTGGGAGACGGCGTTTTCGGCCAATCACGGGTGGGTCGTCTGGACGCCGATTGTCGGCCTCGCACTCGCGGGCCTCGCGCGGGCGTGGAAGACACACGCCGCCCTGCGACCGTGGGTCGTGTCGGTGGTCGTGTTCTATCTCGTGGTCGCCAGTTATCAGAACTGGCACGGGCAGTCCTCCTTCGGCAACCGGTTCTTTGTGTCGCTCTCGGTGATCCTGGTGGTCGGACTGGCGGCGGCCCTGGACTGGTGCCGGACGCAGGGCGCGACCGTCTGGCGACTGGCCGGCGTGACCGTGGCGGCATTCATCGTCTGGAACGCCGGTTTCGCGTTTCAGTGGGGCACCAATATCATTCCCAACCGTGGAGCGGTGGCGTTCCGGGACGTGGCGGTCAATCAGGTCACCGTGGTCCCGGGTCGCATCGGCGATTTCCTTGAACGGTATGTGACCGATCGCCGGAGTGTGCAGGATGGCGTGGAGCGTGAGGACGTGCTGGAGCGACGCGACTATCGGGTGGTGCGCTGAATGGGAATGACCGAGACGCAGCGTCGGCTGGTGTACGCCATCTTTCTGTACACCTGTATCGAGGGACTGGTCGTCAACATCCTCTATCCGAACCCGATCGCGTACCTGCCCAAGGACGCGATGATCGGCATGTTGTACATGACCATGCTCTCCCGCGGCATGACCGCAGCCGGATCCACCACGCGGTTTTCGGGGCCGGCCATTGTGTTCGCCGCCGTGTGTCTCATGTTCGTCGCCATGCCGACGCCGGTGTCGGGGCTGGGCCTCGCCGTGGCGATCAAGCAACGGCTCTTCTATATCCCGTTGCTGTTTGCGGGATACCACTTCCTTCGCGGCGATGCGGACCTGGCGAAGTTGCTGCGCATCATCGCGTGGTCCTCCATTCCGGTGAGTCTCTTCGGCATCTACCTCTACTTCGGCGGACCATTGGCTCTGCAGCGGCTCGGCGGCGAGTACTCCCACGTCTTCTTCTCGACGATGGGACAATCCGGCGTGGCGTTCTGGCGTGTGCCCGGCACGTTCAACTCGCCGGGGCAGTTCGGCGCGTACCTGTCCTCGGTGGCGGCGCTGCTCGTCGGCTTCCTGCTCGTCAAGGATCTCGGCAAACGCGACCGCAACATGATTGCCCTGGCCCTGGCGTGTCTCCTGCCCGCGATGCTGGTCACGGGGTCCCGCGCGCCGATGTTGATCTTTCTGGTGCAGGCGGGATTGATCACGATGTTGTCCCGTCAGATGTCCCGCGCGGCCCTGGCCGGTGGCGTGTTGTACCTCCTGATCGTGGTCAGCCTCGACTATCTGGGTAGTGGCGTCGCGGATCGCCTGGCCTCGGTGGCGAGCGCCGACAACGTCGAGCGCTTCCGCCTGACGTTCTTCGGGCAGTTGTGGTTCTTGCAGACGGTCAGCGAACCGCTGGGGGTGGGGCTGGGCACGGCCACCATCGGCGCCCGACACTTCAGTCCCGAAGGCGTGCGCCTGGTGGAGAGTTATCTCGGTGTGCTCGGCACAGAGATGGGCGTACTCGGCCTTGTGGCCTTCCTTGTCCTGGCGGTGTCGATTGGCACGTTCCTGATGTCGTCCCGCCGGTGGATGGCGACGGCGCCTGGCCGATCGATCTGGACCGCGATTTTCCTGCAGTCGATCATGACCATCCTGCTGACGTCGAATAACACCGGCCTCGACGCCATCCCCGGGAATCTCTTCTTCTGGTTCTTCGTCGGTATCGCGGTGAAGATGGTGGACCTTGAACGCACCAGGCTGATGTGGAACCAGATGGGGCCGGCCGATGGCACCGCGGGGCCCCGGTGACCGACCCGGGCACTCCTCAGGTGGTCCTGCACGTCGCGCTGGCCACCGCGCGCGGCGGGGCCGAAGCCGTGGTGGAGACCGTCGCCACTGCACAACTGAAGAGGACCGACGCGCGGTATCGGCCCGTCGTGGCTGTGCCGGAAGGGTCGGCACTGTCCGGCCGCTGGCGATCGATGGGCATTCCCGTGATCGACGTCCCGGCACTGCCGCGTTTTCGGGAGTGGCGCGGCGGGCGATCGCTGGTGCGCGCACTGGAGGCGGCGGTGACGTCATCGGGCGCCTCCCTCGTACACACGCATGGCATTGCCGGACAAATCCATGGTGGTCGGGCCGCCGCGCGCTCAGCCCGACCTGTGGTGTGGCATGTGCACGACTGTTTTGAGGCCCGCTGGAACGCGGATGGACTGATCCACCGGAAGGCCGCCGCCGTACGGGCTGACGTGATCCTTGCGGTGTCAGGGACGGTCGCAACCAGCTGGCGCACCCGCGTGCCGCAAGACCGGGTCATCGTGGTGCACAACGGCGTTGACGAGGCCGTCGTCGCCCCAGTAGCCCATCCGCCCGGTCCGCTCGTGGTCTGGTGTGGCCGTCTGCAGCGCTGGAAGGGCGCGCATGTGTTCCTTGAGGTGGCCGCTCTCGTTCGACGCGCCTGCCCGACGGCCCGGTTCGCTGTGGTGGGTGGGGGCCTGTTCGGCTTGGAGCCCGATTACGCTGACGCATTGCGCCGGCAGGCGGGGGCGCTTGGGGTCGCTGATGTGATCACGTGGACCGGGCAGGTGGACGATGCGCGTGGCTGGTTGGCGGCCGCTGATGTGGTGGCGCACACCTCGGTATCACCCGAACCGTTCGGCTTGGTGGTGGCCGAGGCCATGGCCCAGGGGCGCCCGGTCGTCGCGTTCGCGCAGGGCGGGCCGCAGGAGCAGATTGTGGACGGAGAGACCGGTTTCCTTCTGCCGCCCGGCGATGTCGCGGCCATGGCTGACGCGATTACACGCCTGATCGCAGACCCCGCGCGCAGTCGCGCGTGGGGCGCGGCGGGCCGTCTGCGAGCGGCTGACCAGTTCAGCAGTGCCGCCATGGTGGATCGCATCGAATCGGCATACGATCGCGCGCAGGTCCGTGCATGAGCCTCAAGTCCCGCCTGTACACGATGGCCATCGGCCGTCCCGTCAGTCTCAAAGCGCCCATCGATGTGTCGTGGGGTGAACTCCTGCAGTTCCTCTGGGCTCGTGGGGGCTGGGCGCGGCTGCGGGGCCTTCTGATGGCGTATCGCCTGGGCGCGTGTGGCGGTCGGTTGTTTGTCGGGGCGCGCACCCGCATGCTCTTTCCCCGCCGTCTCTCGGTCGGCACCAACGTCGCCATTGGTGACGACAGCTACGTGAACGCGTTCGCGACCTCCGGCATGCGGTTCGGCGATCACGTCCGCATTCGCGAGGGCGCGTGGATTCAGGCGACCAGTGCACTGGATGAGCCCGGCGTCGGACTCACCATCGGCAGTCACACCTACATCGGCCCGCGATGTCTGCTGGGCGCGGGCGGCGGCATCCGGATCGGGACCCGGGTGAACTTCGGCGCCGGGGTGCATCTCCTGGCCGAAAATCACAACTTTCGTGATGGGTCGAAGCCGATCCAGGAACAAGGCGTGACGCGGTCAGGCATCACGGTGGGTGACGATGTCTGGATCGGCAATCAGGTGATCGTCCTCGACGGCGTCACGATCGGCGATGGTGCCGTCGTGGGGGCGGGGTCGGTGGTGACCCACGATGTGGACCCGCGGATGATTGTGATCGGCAACCCGGCGCGCGTCGTGGGCCAGCGGTCGTGAACATTGTGCTGTTCCGTCCGTTCCGCGATCCCTATCGCGCCAGCATGACGATGTATGCCGACACGCTGGAACGGCGGGTGGGGCCCTGGTTGAATGCGGGGGAGTCGATCCGATCCGTCGAGTTGTCGGCGCCGCGCCTTGAAGGCGCGTGGCGGTACTGGGATCAGTACGTGCGGTACCAGCGCGAGGCCGGACGACAGGCCGGTACTGTGAACCACATCGTTGATCATGGCTTCAGCCACCTCATCCGCAGCCTGCCTGGCGAGCGCACGATCGTCTCGTTTCACGACGCCGTGGTGATGAAGGTGCCCGGGGTGAACTGGCGCACCCGTCGCGCATTCGAATACAGCGTGCGGGCGCTCCGGCGCGCGGCCGCCGTGGTGTGTGACAGCGAGTCGGCACGGCAGGATTTGCGGTCGTATGTGGATCTGCCGGACGATCGTGTCCACGTGGTGCCGCTTGGCATCGATGAAAGCTTTCGGCCCCCACCGGACCGCCCGCAGGCGCGACGGCGCCTCGGCCTGTCCGGCGACATTGTCCTGGCCGTCGGACACACGCAGGGCTACATGAACCTTGAGCGGCTGATTCGCGCGTTTGGTCAGTTGCGCACGCAACATGGCAGTGACGCCACGCTCGTCAAAGTCGGATTGCCGTTTACGCCCGATCAGATGCGTCTGATTTCCCAGCTGGAACTTGGCGATCACATCCGGATGGTCGGTCGCGTGCCGTTTGCGGACCTGCCCGGTTATTACCATGCCGCAGACGTGCTGCTGTACGTGCCGCTGCTGGCCGGCTTCGGTCTGCCGCCACTTGAAGCGATGGCGTGTGGCACGCCCGTCGTGGCATCCAATCGCGGCGCGATCCCCGAGGTTGTGGGTGATGGCGGCATCCTGGTGGATGCCGAGGATGACAAGGCGATGGCCGACGCCATGGCGGATATCCTGAGCCAACCCCAGAAGCGTCGCCGGATGGTCGAGCGCGGGTTTGAGCGGGCCGCGCGATTCGAATGGACGCAGACCACGCGGCGCATGGTGGAGTTGTATCGGTCCGTGTCGCGTGGCTGACATTGCCCTGATCCAACGGTTTCTGCCGAGTGCCTCCCGGGGCGGGGTCGGGTACTTCACCGACGGCCTGGCGCGTGCCCTCGTGGACCGTGGTCACACGGTGACCATCTTCAGTCAGGATCCCGC
>CAZLJG010000027.1:0-2358 GCA_964559545.1 uncultured Solibacteraceae bacterium
CGCGACCTGGCTGCCGTGCGGCACCTGGAGGAGCGTCGCGAGGCAGTAGCCGGCCTTGCTGATGAAACCTGTTTTGCCACCCACCACGTCGACGCCGGTCCCAAACAGCTTGTTCAGGGTGCTGCGCACGGTGACCACTCGCCGGGTGGTCCGGACTTCATGGGAGGACTTGCGCATGATCGGCGCCAGGGTGGTATCGGCGCTGGCGTAGGCAATCAGATGGGAGATGTCGTACGCCGACGCCACGTTCTGTGCGTGCAGCCCGGAAGGGTCGGTGAACCGTGCACTGGTCAACCCCAGCTGCAGCGCCATCTCGTTCATGCGCCGGATGAAGGCGGTGGAGCCGCCCTCGGACGTGCGCGCGAGGACGCGCGCGGCGGCGTTGTCCGAGGCAATCAGGGTGAGGTGCAGCACGTCGCGCAGCTTGACCACGTCGCCGGTCCGCAGATACGTGACCGAGGCGGCGCGGGTGTCGGCCCGGACCACCGTCACCTGGCGGTCCAGGTCCGGCTCGTCGGCCACAAACGTCAGGGCGGTCATCAACTTGGTGAGGCTGGCGATGGGCCGCTGATCATGGGAATTGGCCTCCCAGAGGACCTCATTGGTCTGCGGGTTGAACACGATCGCCGCCGCGGCCCGGACATCCGGCACCAGGTTGCCGAGGATGTCGGTCTTGAACTTAGGGGTCTCCGCCTCGCGCGCCGCGCGGGCGGCCGCCGCTGCCCGGGCCTGCGCTGCGGCGCGTGCTCGTGCCGCCGCGGTGCGGGTCGTGGTCTTTTTGGTCGTCTGTGCCGCAGCCACTGTGGGCGCAAGCGCAACAATGCCGGCCACGGCCAACGCAAAAAGAGTTCTATTCAGTCGGCCAAGTCCGAGCACGTGTTATTACCTCTGGCGCTGAAAAAATGGTGAAACCTGGCGGATAGTACCACACCGCCGCTTAAACTATCGGCTGCATGACCGCCCCCCTGCAGCCCCAATCGCTCCGGACCGAGGAATTTGCGGCCCTTCGGGCGACCATCCGGGAACGCGGCACCCGCCGCGTGACCCTCGTCGTGGCCACGTTCATGGCGTGGGCCGTCCTCAGCCTGATCACGGAGATCTGGATTGCGACGCCGGTGGCCACCCTGGTCCCCCTGCTCGTCCTGACCGCAGGGTTTGAGGCCGCGTTCGCTCTGCACGTGGGCGTCGAACGCATCGGTCGCTACCTGCAGGTTGAATACGAGGGCTCCCCGGAGGGCCCGGCCTGGGAGCACACCGCCATGCGGTTTGGCGCCGCGCCCGGCCCGTCTGTCGGCACGGTGGACCCCCTGTTCTCGAGCCTCTTCATTTTTGCGACGGCACTGAACATCGTGCCTGCGGTGCTCTCAACCGTCGGCGTGGAAGGTGGCGGCACCGAACTCGGCGTCTTTGGCCTGGTCCACCTCGCCCTGGTCATCCGCATCGTCCGCGCCCGCGCCTACGCCGCCAAACAGCGCGCCCTCGACCTCGCGACGCTGAAGACCCCCACCCAACCTCACACAACCTGACCCAACCCCACCCAACCTTTCTCCAACTTTTTGTTGTCAAGAATCCAACATTCGTTGCGAATTCGACACAAGAGTGCGGCATCATCGCGGCAGTCGTACTGCACGATTGGCGGAGTTCGGCCGATTACTTGAGAGAACACCTCAAAGAGCGGAGATCGGGAACTCTCCACAAGTCGGGCACGTCGCTTGCATAGCAGGGAAAACACGGAAACATTTTCCGGGTTGGAGGTCACGGAATGAGCCTGGTTCGTTTGTTGGGGTTCACCACGCTGACCTGTGGGTGTGTCACCGGCCGTTACCGCGAAGTCGGCAGCGAACGGGAAATCACCTACATCGAGGAAAAAGGCACGGTGTGTGCCACCTCGAGCCACGTCAGGAATCAGCCGGTGAGCGCCGATCGCGTCGCTCACGGGTTTACTCCGGCCGTGGCGGCTCGAGCGTAATAGTTACATCAGGGGGTCTGTACTTCAGGCCCTGAACGACCGAGAAGCCATGCAACATGGCCCTCGCGTTACGCACCACTACCCGCCCGGTCGCTCGCCGCGCCGCCCGACCGGCCCCTCGTTCCCTCGATCGTCCCCGTCACCAATTTTCGATTGGCGCGTCGACGTTTCGTTTTTATCTTGGCGACTGTGTGCCGGTGATGGGGCGTCTCGCCCCACACAGCGTGGACGCCATCGTCACTTCCCCGCCCTATAACCTCGGGATCAAGTACCGGACCTACGAGGACGATATGCCACGGGCCGAATATCTGGCCTGGACGGACCAGTGGCTCCGTGCCGCGTCGCGGCTGAGCGGCCCCGTTCTGAGTGGCTTCGTTCGGTTCCGTCAG
>CAZLJG010000027.1:2368-3064 GCA_964559545.1 uncultured Solibacteraceae bacterium
CTCCCTGTTTCTGAATGTCGGCGCCACGCCGACCGACCCTTGGATTCCCCTGGAGGTCGCGCAGGTCGCGCGCCGGTATTACAAACTCCAGAACACGATTCACTGGGTGAAGTCGATTGCCATCGATCGGGAGTCCACCAGCGATGCCTCAGGGATCGATCGGGACCTCGCCGTCGGGCACTACAAGCCGATCAACAGCGACCGGTTCGTCAACGACTGCCACGAGTACATCTTTCACCTGACCCCGGCCGGCACCACCAAGCTGGACCGTCGCGCGGTCGGCGTGCCCTACCAGGACAAATCCAACGCCGCGCGCTGGGCGACCGGCGGTGACGGCAAACGCTGCCGCGGCAACACGTGGTTCATTCCCTACGAAACGATCCAGAGTCGTGATCGCGATCGTCCGCACCCGGCGTGTTTCCCGCCGAAGGTGCCCGAGCAGTGCCTGCGCCTGCACGGCGTCGATCGCGTCAAGACCGTACTCGACCCGTTCCTCGGCCTCGGCAACACCGCCATCGCCGCCGGACGCCTGGGCCTCAACTTTGTCGGCATCGAACTCGACGAACACTATCTCGAGGAGGCGGTTTCGCGCGTGCGCGAGGCGCTTACTTAGATCTAATGGAGGCCAAGGGCTTTAGCCCTCGGCACACACAAGGGCTAAAGCCCTTGTGCTCCATCCCCTAACAGAGAAACGCG
>CAZLJG010000027.1:3074-7797 GCA_964559545.1 uncultured Solibacteraceae bacterium
CCAGAGGTCCAGAGGTCCAATCGGTTCGTACAAAGAGAAACGCCCCGACCAGCTTTCGCTGATCGGGGCGTTCGTGTTTTCAGGACCCCAGGACTCCTGGACTCCTGGACTCCTGGACTTCTGGACTAGAAGCGCAGCCGTCCGCCGAGCTGCATCTGCCACCGCGAGCGGAGGTCGTCGCGGTTGTAGCGACGGAAGCTCGAGCCCGTGAGGAAGCTGATGTTGTACGCCGAGATCTGTCCGCCCGAGAGGGTGGCCGTGACCGGCGCGATGGAGTTAAACGTCGTGTATTCCTGGATGCCCCATCCGCTGTTCATCAGGTTCAGGATGTTCAGGACGTCGAGCGTGATCTCCGCTTTGACGCGCTGGAACGGCAGGCCCACCTTGAACGCGAAGTCCATCTGGTTCTGCCACGGTGCGCGGCACACATTACGCGGGATGATCTCACCGACGAAGTCATCCAGGCAGCCTTCTTCCTGCATGAAGTTGATCAGGTTCTGGTACGTGCCACCCGTGAACGTCACTTCCGACGCGCTCGACGGAATGTAGAGCAGGTCGCTCGTGCGGCCGTCGCCGTTGACGTCGTTGAAGAACCGCAGCGTGTACGGCCGGCCCGACTGGCCCGAGTAATACAGCGAGGCGGTCGCCGTGGCGTCACCAAACAGCCCGAATTCCTTCGACGCCGTGAACGTCACCCGATGTCCCGGGTCATAGACCGAGGTCGCCAGTTCAGGCTCGTTCGGGTTGGTGCGAATCAGCGTGTTGCCCCAGTTCGACGCGGCCTGGCTCGACGTGCCGTCCATGATCGACTTGGACCGGCCGTAGAGCCACGAGCTCGAGAAGAACCAGCCGTTGTTGAAGGGGCGACGGAGTTCCGCCACGCCGCTCCAGCTGTAGCCTTCGCTCGAGTTGGTCAGGAAGATGACGTCGCTGAGCGTCGTCACCTGGCGCGTGTACTTCGGAATGTTGCCAACCGTGGTGGCGTTGCCGCCGGTGCACGCCGCCGTGCCCGTCGTGCCACACGCCACGTAGTTCAGGTTCTGGTACTTGACGTCCTGCAGGTCCTTGGTGAACAGCCCTTCGAGGGAGCCCACGAGGCCCCACGGCAGCTCACGCTCGTAGGCAAGGTTGCCGCGCAGCAGCGACGGGTACTTGTAGTCGGGATCAATGAGGTCGATCTCATTGGTGAAAGACGACCCGCCTGCCCCGGTAACCGTCGTCGGCTGTCCGAGCGCGTTGGTCACATACGGAATGCGGTTGTTGTTGTTGTTCGACGCGCCGATGCGCTGGAACTCGATCCCCGTGTTGCCGTACTGGTTCGAGAGCCACACGTAGGGGGTGCGGCCGGAGAACATGCCGATGCCACCGCGCACCTGCTGCTTGCCGTCGCTGTTGATGTCCCAGTTGAACCCGATGCGCGGCGAATAGTTGAGGCCACCAGGCGTCTCGTCGGTCGCGAGGCCGAAGTTAGCCACCGAGACCGGGTTGGCGGTCGGCTTGTCCGGGAACAGCGGCATGTCGATGCGCGCGCCCATCGTCAGCGTCAGGTTCGGACGCACGCGCCACTGGTCGCCCACGTAGAAGCCGAGAGAACGCACCGCGAACGCGGCGGCCGGCTTGCTCGGATCCACCGGGTAGCTGTAGTCGAACTGCTGCGCCAGTCCCTGGTCAAACAAGTCGAGGTTGTTGAAGGTGTAGGTGCCGAAGTTGTCACGGATGAACAGGTTCCGGAACTTGAACAACTCGTTGTGCGTGCCGATCGTAATCGTGTGCTGACCGCGCACCATCGTGAAGTCGTCGTGGATTTCCACGATGTCCTGGTCGAGTTCGTTGGCGGTCGAGAAGTTCTCACGACCAACCGTGATCTGCAGACCGCTGGCGATTCGCACGGTCGTGCGCGGGAACGCCTTGGGCTCGAAGTCCTGTCCGGCGCGGCGGTCACGCACGCGCGTGTAGGACACGCGAAGTTCGTTCACCGCGTTGCCGAACGTCGAGTTGAGCTGCACAACCGAGCCGTTCGTCTTCGACCGGATCCGGTAGAAGCCATCCGGCGTGGTGTACGACGTGCGGCTCGTGCCACCGATGTCGTTCAGGCCATTCACGTAGTTGTGCCGCACGGTCAGGCGATGCTGGTTGTTGAGGTTGAAGTCGATCTTGCCGAGGAACTTATCGGAGTCGGTCGTGCGGCTGAATCCGTCGCGCGCGTTGGGCACCGAGTAGCCGTACTTGGACTCGAGAATGCTGAAGAACCGGTTGACGTCCGCCGGGGCACCCGCGAATTCCTGGCCGCAGCCCGTGATGCAGAAGCCGGTCGGCGTTGAACGGCGGCCCCAGTCGGCGCTGCCGAAGAAAAACGCCTTGTTCTCGACCAGGCGGCCGCCGACGGTGAAGCCCATCTGCTGGTCCTTGAAGTTCGAGACTTCCGTGTTCGTGATGCCCTTGCCGATCCAGTCCTGGTTGCGGCCGAAATAAAAGGCCGTGCCGCTGTACTGGTTCGTGCCGCTCTTGGTCACGGCGTTGATGCCGCCGCCCGAGAACCCACCCTGCCGCACGTCGTACGGCGACACCACCAGCTGGATCTGCGCGATCGCATCGAAGCTGATCGGCTGCGTGTCCGTCTGGCCACCGGGGGTGCCCGACTCGGCCAGGCCGAACAGGTCGTTGTTGACGGCACCGTCGATCTGAATGCTGTTGTAGCGCGCGTTCCGACCAGCGACCGACACGGCCGTCACCGTGTTGTTCGTGGTAATCGCGTTGAAGTAGGGGTTGATCCGGACGACATCGATCAGGCTGCGCGAAATCGTCGGCAGATTTTCCTTCACTTCCGCCGCGATGTTCGCCGAGGTACCCGCGCGCATCGTGTCGATGGCCGGCGCCGTCCCCGTGACGGTCACCGTTTCGGTCACGGATTCGAGCTTCAGCGAGAACGCCACCGCGCGCTCTTCACCAAGGTTGACCATAATGCCGGTCTTTTCGTCCTTGCGGAACCCCGACATGGTGACAGACACCGTGTACGGGCCACCCGAACGCACGTTGAGCAGCTGGAACCGGCCGTCGGCCTGCGTCACGCTCTCATACGTCGTTCCGGTCGGCACATGTACGGCCACGACCGTCGCGCCGGGCAGCACGCCGCCCTGCGGGTCGACCACCGCACCAGAAATCACGCCGGTCGTCACGGTCTGCGCGGCCGCAGGAACCGCAGCGGCCAGCGCCAGGCCCAGCATCAAGCTGAAACACAGCGTTGCCTTGCTCAACAACTTCATCCTCGTCTCCAATGGTGAAAGTAACGATTCCGGATTTCGCCTGCCCACAGACTGCGTTCGCAGCCTCGGCAAGCACCCGGCAGTATAGCAGTACGCCCTGTAAGCCCGGGATGGCTCCCGGGTTACAGGGCGGTTAAATGTCTGGGGGATTTCGGACGGTCAGCGCCGGCGAGGAATGGGCAGGGCCCACTGGGTCCGGTGCACCACATTCACGTCGTCGCGGTTGACCTTGACCTCGATATTCCGGACCCGGCGGAGGGGGTCCGGGTTGCTCGAATAGTACCGGAGCAGGTAGTAGTCGCTGGTTTCGGCGTCAATGCGCTCAAGGCCCTGCTTGAAGCCGTTTGAATTGCAGATACAGAACCCGCCGGTCAGTTCCGCGATGGTTTTCAGGGAATCAACAGTGGTCTGCACATACTTGCGCCACTCCGCCGTGGTCAGGGTGACATTGTTGATGTCCGGCCCGGCGATCAGGCCACGGGGGTCGATCGTATAGAACGTCGCGTTCGCCCGGTTGGCCGCCCGGGTCAGTTCCGCCAGCTGCGACACGAGGTCGGCCTGGGCGAACCCGAAGCTGCCGCTGTCGAAGGGGTTGACCGTGTTCCCGCTGTTGGTCGAATCGAGCGCCCGCTCGTTGGTGACCCCGTCAGTCTTCGGGTCGGGTCTGGCGTACCGTTCTTGCTCCTGCTTCCAGCGCGAGTCGGCAAACGGGTTGAAGTCGTACCCCGCGCTCAAATACACAAACGCCTTGCGCCGCGTATCCGACGTTTTCATCTGCTCGAGCAGGTCGTACGCCGTGGAGAACGCCACGTTCACCCGGTGACGGATTTCCTGGGGACCGGCCATCGAGGACGGGGCCAGGAGGATGTCATCCACCGTCATGCCGTTCCCCATGACCTTCTTGATGGCCTCGGTCAACCGGCTGCGGTCGTAGGTCGGATTCACTTCAATCGACGACGGCCCGGTGGACACCACGGCAAACAGGTCGCCGTCATGAATCAGGGTGTTCGTGATCTGCGTGAGGAGGTTGCGCACGCGCGGAGAGTCGGACGCCTGCAGGTGCAGGTCGTCGATGAAAATGATGAAGACACGGCCGGCGACGTCGGCCACCGGTCGTGTGGGCGGCAGGATCATGCCTTCGGGCGCCGCCGTCGGGGCGTTCACAACCTCGACCGCCAGTTCGCGGCCGCCATACATCAGCCGGAAGTCCGCGACGTTCTGCGGAACCCCGTCTTCCAGAATGGTGAAGTCCTCGCGCTTCAGGACCGGGACAAACTGCCCGTTCTTGTCGCGGACGATGACGTCCAGACTGACGAGGTCAATCTTGCTGGTGAATGTCGGCTGCTGCGGGGTCTGGGGCGTCTGTGGCCGAGGCGTCGGCGGCTGTTGGCCGCTCAGGCTCACGGTCGCCAGCACCGTCAGCAACAACAGAGGCAGGGACATCAGTGGTGTTCTCGCGT
>CAZLJG010000027.1:7820-15745 GCA_964559545.1 uncultured Solibacteraceae bacterium
CCTGGTCTGGACTGCCCCCGCGCCGGCCGCGCCGCCGCTTCGGCAACTGGGCCGCGACGGCGTCCCACACCCGATCGGCGCCACGCGCCTGTTGACGAATGACGTCCGGCCCCGCCCAGGCATCAGGATTGACGCCGGACAGCTCGGCCAGTAATTTGTCGCGCTCCTCGGGTGTCCGGGCACGACGCCCAACCCGCTGGACCAACTCTGCGTAACGCTGGCGAAGGCGCGCGGCTTCAAGGGATCCCACGGCCTGCCCCAGCGCCGAGTCATCGTCGGGCACTTCGGGACGCGGCGGCGTCGGTCGCTCGGTCCGCACCGGCTTCTGTCCACGTGCCGCACGGCCTCGATTCGCGCGATCACGAGGGTCATGCGGATCGGTCCGCGGTTGGCGTGTCGGCGTCGGGTTGTCGCGCAAGAGCCCGTTCCAATCGAAGGTCAGATCGGGATGGGTGTGCTCCAGCGCTTCCCGCACTTCAGGATCGAGCGGCTTGCGTCCGATCTGCACGTGCGACGGCGACCGAAACAGGTAGAGCAGTTTCGTGCGAGCCTGGCCGGTCCCGGACCGGGGCGCGTGCATCACATACGTGCAGTCATACCCACGTTTGTCGTGAGCGTGGCGGATGAACGGCAGAACCTACCTCTTCTTCGGCTTGATGGGCTTGGCCTTGGCCTTCGGCGCCGGCTTGGGCTTTGGCTTTGGCTTGGCGGCCTGCACCTTCTTGACCGGCTTCGGTGCCGGCTTCCTGGCGACCACCTTCTTGGCCACAGCCTTGGCAACCGGCTTCTTGGCGACCGGTTTTTTGACCGCCTTGACGGGCTTCGGCGCGGGTTTCACTGGTTTCGGCGCGGGCTTGGCCGGCGCGGGCGCAGGCTTCGCGGCCTTCGGTGCCGGCTTCGCCGGCTCGGGCTTCGGGGCGACAGCCGCCTTCACCGGCGCTGCCGCTTTCGGAGCTGGCGCAGGTTTCGGTGCGGGGACCGGCTTCGGCGCGGGCGTGGGCACCACCGACTTCACGATGGTCTTCACGCTTGGACGAGCCGCAGCCTTCGCCGCAGCCTTGGCCGCCTCGCGGCTGCCAATCTTCGCCAGGATTTCTTCGACCGCTTCAATGGCCGGCTCCGATCGCGGCACTTCCGCGACCTTCGGCATCGCAACCACCTTGGCCACCGGGCCCTTCCCGGACTTCGCCACCGCCTGCGGGTCGTGAAACACACGCACGAGGTCGAACCCCTCCATCAGGGGGCGATAGGTCCAGATCTCGGCCACCGTCACCTGATGCATCTCGCAGAACCGGCGCGCCGCGTCGTACATCAGCACCGGCACATACAGATGGAACGGCACTTTGGCCTTGCCGAAGTGCACCCACTGCGCCAACGCCTCGAGGTTGTTGGTGGACTCCCCCGTCTCGATCTCGATGACTCCGGCAGGCTTTTTGGCCTCCTGGAGTATCAGGTCGGGAAAGTACGTGCCTGTCCCCACCTTCAAGGCATAGTCCTTCGACTCGCCCTTGTTAATCAGGACTTCAAACTTCTTTTGGTATCTCGCCTCGAGAAACAGGATCAGGCGGTCGTGCTCTGCCTGTTCCCGGGCGGGTCGAATATAGATGGGCGACACGAGGCCTCCGACGCCGTTAGGGCGCACGCCAGATCGAGCCAACTGCCCACAGGGCAGTAAGATAACGGCGGCCGTATCGTAACACTATTCCCCGCAGCCCTTGTAGAATCCTCCACGTGGCGCACATTCTCATCGTCGACGACGATCAGGTGGTTGGCGAGACGTTTGCGCGCATGCTGACCCTGGACGGCCATCGGGTCACCTCGGTCCAGAATGCCCAGGCCGCACTCGACGCGGCAGGGATCGACCCTCCTGACGCCCTCATCCTCGATATGCGGATGCCGGTCGTCAGCGGACTGGACTTCCTCCGGCAGCTCCGGCGGGATGCCCGGCTGCGCGAAACCCCGGTCGCGATCGTGACCGGCGACTACTTTCTGAACGAGCCCATCCTGGCCGAAATGCGATCCCTTGGGGCGACCGTGCGCTACAAGCCGCTGTGGATGGACGATTTGACCGCGCTGGCGCAATCGCTGCTGGCGCGCGACTGACACGACCTGACTGGGATTGATGACGATGTTCAAGAGTGCGGGAGCTGTGGTGTTTGGCGCGTGCGTGATCGCAATCGGCGCCGTGGTGGTGGGACAACGCGGGCTGTCTCGCGCGAGTGCGCCGGTGAGCGTCGATGTCGCGCCGATCCTGAATGACATCAAGGCCAGGGACGCCGGCATGCTGGCGATTTCCGAAGCGGACGGACAGTTCCTCCGCGTGCTGGTTGCCACACGAGGTACCAAGCGTGCGCTGGAGATTGGCGGTGCCAGCGGGTATTCAGGCATCTGGATCGGACAGGGCCTTCGTGAGACCGGCGGCACGTTGATCACGATCGAATACGACCCGGTGCGCGCTCAGGAAGCCGCCGAGAATATCGAGCGCGCCGGATTGTCGGACATCGTGCACGTGGTGGCCGGCGATGCCTTCGCCGAGATTCCGAAGATCGACGGCACGTTCGACATGATCTTTCTCGACGCGTGGAAACAGGACTACAAACGGTTCTTCGAGATGACCTTCCCGCGTTTGAATCCGGGCGGCGTCTTCCTCGCACACAACGTCGTCAACAAGCGCGAAGACATGGGCGACTTCCTCGACGCCATCTGGACGCATCCGGGTGCCTGGTCGTCGATCATCGCGCCGTCGGGCGAAGGCATGTCGCTCACCTACAAGGCCCGATGACCCGCCGCACTGTGCACATCCTCGGAGTGCCGCTGGATCTCGGCGGGGGTCGGCGCGGTGTGGACATGGGGCCGTCAGCGGTGCGGATCGCCGGCCTGGGCGAACGCCTCGCGGGCATGGGCTGTGTGGTCGTGGACAAGGGCGACCTCCCCGCCCCGATTCCCGAGACGCAGACGGCGCGCGACCCGCAGAAGCGCTACATCAAGGACATCGCGCGTGTGTGCCAGCGCGTCTATCAGCACACGTGGCAGTCGCTCAGTGAGGGCGCGGTGCCGATTGTTATTGGTGGCGACCATTCGATCGCGGCCGGGTCGGTCGGCGCGTCGGCGGACTTTGCGGCGGCCAACGGCGGCGCACTTGGGGTGTTGTGGATCGATGCGCATGGCGACATGAACACGCCGGCCACGACGACGAGCGGCAACGTCCACGGGATGCCGCTGGCCGCCCTTATCGGGCCCGAGCCCGCGGAACTGGCGCGCCTGGGCACCACCCGATCCCCAAAGGTGCGCGCCGACAAGGTCGTGTTGATTGGCATCCGGAATCTGGATGAAGGCGAAAAACGCCGCATCCGGGAGTCGGGTGTGCATGTGTTCACGATGAAGGATATCGACCAGCACGGGATCGCGGTCGTCATGAAGCGCGCGTTGAAAATCGCCACCACCGGCACAACCGGACTGCACGTGTCGTTTGATCTGGACGTCTGTGATCCCAGCATCGCACCGGGTGTGGGCACGCCGGTCAAGGGCGGCCTCGACTATCGCGAGGCGCACATGGTGATGGAGATGATTGACGACTCCGGCAAACTCACCGCGTTGGACCTGGTGGAGATCAATCCCATCCTGGATCATCAGAACCAGACGGCGGTGCTGGGCACGGAACTCGCGCTCTCGGCGCTCGGCCAGGAAATTCTCTGAGGCGGCGGTGTTACAATCGACGGTCTTGGCGGGCCGCTAGCTCAGTGGTAGAGCACCTGGCTTTTAACCAGAGGGTCGGTGGTTCAATCCCACCGCGGCCCACCATCCCTCCAACCCGACAATAATTCTCGCCTTCCGACAATCTCGACACGCAGGAATTACACGCCAGGCGCGGAAGCCCGATGGCGCTCGGGTATTCCGCCGAAAGTCGCTGCGTGCGGAGTGGCATGCGCCTTGCCTCCATGACTCCTGGGAAAAGGAGGTCATACCCATGACAATTTTGGAATCGCGCCGACGCGCGATCTTCGCGACAGCAACTCTGGCAGTGATCATCGCGGCCGCAGCGTGCTCAAGCAGCACACCCACCTCTCCGACACCAGCGAGCGGCTCCGGTGGCGCCGTCATTGAAGGCCGCGTGGCTGCACCGGCGGGCGTCGGGCTCGACAGCGGCGCTGACTCGAACGCCGCGACAAGCAGCACCACCGGACTGCAGGTCACCGTCGTGGGCACGTCGCTCACCGCCACGGTCAACGAGGCCGGCATCTTCCGTGTGGTCGGCGTGCCCGCGGGACGCGTGAAGCTGCAGTTCAACAGCGCATCGGTGAATGCCACGACGGACATCGGCCAGGTGGCAACCAACGAAGTGGTGCAACTGCAGGTGCAGGTGAACGCCACGTCGGCGGTGGTCGTGTCACAGAGCCGGGCGGCGACGCTGGAACTCTGCCACGCCCAGGGGAACGGGTCGTTTCACATGATCAGCGTGTCGCCCGATGCCGAACCCGCGCATCGCGCGCACGGCGACGGAAAGGTCGGCGACCCGATTCCTGGGCGCACTGGCCAGACGTTCGGTCTCCAATGCGAACCGGTCGGTCCGGCCAGCCCCGTGGAGGGTCCCAAGGTGACGCTCTGCCACAAGGCCGGCAACAAGTGGATTGAAATCACCGTCAGCCGCGACGCGGAAGCCGACCACCGGGCGCACGGTGACGGCAAGGTGGGCGAAGCCGTGCCCGGCCAGGCGGGCAAGACGTTCGCCGCCGGCTGCATTGTGCAGTAGAGACGTGGGACAGGTGGTCAGGACGGAGGTACACTCACCTCCTGAATGGCCCCCTGTCCCAAGTGCCGCGGGCCCCTCACCACGGGACACCGGTGTCGCCGGACTGCGCGGCAGCAGACGTGGGACCTGGCGCTCGCGGGCGTGGCCGGCGGCATCACCGCACTGGTGATGACGGCGGTGTTTGACCGCCACCAGGTCGTGACCGACTACGACGGCTACATCATGGCTGGTGGCATCGCCCTCGCGATGCTGACGCAGTCCCTCATGCAGAAGGATTAGCGATTTCGAATCGCGTCGAAGCACCGCCCCGCTTCCGCAAGGCCGGTCGCAAAGATGTCGGGCCGCTGTCCAATTCCCAACCGCAAATGGTGTTCGTAGCCGAAGGCTGATCCCGGGGCCAGCATCACGGAGTACTGCAGCGCCAGCATGTCTGCCAGTTCGAGTGAGGCCACCGGCATGTCGTACTTGAGCAACGCGAGCAGGCCCCCTCGGGGCGCCGTCCACGAGAGATGGTCCCGCCGTGCGTCGATCCACTGCTGCGCTGCCGCGAGATTGGTCCGGATGATGTCCGTGTTGCGGGCCACGATCTGATCGTGGTGACGCAGCGCGAGGCTCGCCAGCGCGTCATTGAGTTTCCCGGGGCTGAGTGTGATGTAGTCGCGAAGGCCCCAGCAGCGCCGGATGATCTCAGGCGGCGCGGCCATCCAGCCGATGCGCAGCCCGGGCAGACCGTACGGTTTCGACAACGTCCCGACCGATATCCCTCGCGGGCCCTGCTCGATCATGGGTTTGGCAAACGGCGCACCGCCGGGTACGGCCAGCCACCGGTAGGCCTCGTCACCCAGCACCCACGCCCCCACGCGATCCGCCAACGCATACACGCGGGCGGCCGCCTCGGGTGACAACATCGCGCCCGTCGGGTTGTGCGGGGTATTCACGACGATCAACTTCGTCTTCGGCGTGATCATCGCCTCAAGACGGTCCACGTCGTACTGGTAGTTCGTCTCGGGGCCCACCGGCCACAACGAGACGTCGCACCCGATCGCCTTTGGCACACTGTAGAGCTGCTGGTACGCCGGATACGGCGCGATGACGTGATCGCCGGCATCGAGCAACTCGTGAAACAACAGGTAGTTCGCTTCGATGGCACCGGTGGTGACAAGCACCTGATCGGCGGTGACGTTCGCGTACGTCGCCGCGAGCGCCTCGCGCAGCTTCAGGGTGCCACAGGCCTCGCTGTACCCGAGCGGCAACTGCAAAAGGGCGTCGAGGGTGGCTGCTCTGTTCTCAGGTGCCTCGAAATTCAGCAGGTCCTGCGTGGACAAGGGCAGGATGCCACTCTCCGCGATGTCGTATTTCACGTGCGTCTCGTGACGCGTCATCCATCGTTCAAGCAGAAACGGTTCAATTTTCATGGGTCACACCAACTGGGCGGCGAGGTTGAAATAGATCAGCAACGTGCAGAGATCGGCGCTGGCCAGCACGATCGGTCCCGCCGCGATCTTCGGATCCCGGCGGGCCGCATGGAGCAAGGTCGGGAGCAACATCCCCAGCAACGCGGCGGTGATCATCGACGCCGTGATCGCCCCGCCCACGGCCAGCGCCAGCGTCAGACTGCCCTTCCAGACACCCGCGATGCCGCCGACGACACTGCCGCACCCGAGGCCGAGCAGACCGGCGGTCATGAACTCGCGGCGCAGTGCCGGTCCGACCAGCGCCCAACTGGCGCCGCTCGAGTGCAAGCCCTGCAGCGTCAGGGTCACGGACTGAATGCTCACACTTTCGGCCAGCGCCAGCACCACTGGAATAAAGAGCGCCAGCACCACAACCACGTCCAGCAGGCCCTCGTACAGACTTGCAATCCAAGCGCAGATCAATCCACCGGCCACGTTTGTCAGCAACCACGGAAACCGATCCAGAAACCCGGTCCACGCCGTGCGGCCCTGCGTGGCATGGACGCCGATGATCTGAAAGATGTCGTCAAACGATCGCCGCGCATGCGAGATCACTTCATCGGTGAACACCGAGACGTCGACCTGGCCCAGGAGCACGCCATCGCTGTTGACGACCGGAAACGCGAGAAACTTCTTGCTCACAAAATATTCGGCGGCGATGAGCACCGTGGCCCAATCGGGGATCGCCACCACGTCAGGCAGCATGATGTCGGCCAGCACCGTCTCGGGCCCCGCCGACAGCAACGCCCGGGTCGGCACCACCCCGACAAGGCGGCCTTCGCCATCCACCACATAGAGGTACAGGACATCGGTCTGGGTGCCCCGCGCGCGCAGGGTCGCGAGGGCATCGCCCACCGATTGTGCGGGCGTCAGTGTGACGGGATCCCGCTGCACACAGGTCAGAACGGAGGCGTACAAGTCGAGCATTGCAGGAAATGGTACTTCAGCCCGTCGGGCTGAATCTGCTACACTTGTCAGGTTTCGCCTCCGGAGTCCCCATCGTCCAGAGGCCTAGGACGCGGCCCTTTCAAGGCCGAGACCGGGGTTCGAATCCCCGTGGGGACGCCATCTCATCGAAAATCCCGAACCCTGGACCCTAGCCCCCCGACCGGTTCTTACGGTTTGGGCAGACTCCGTATCTTGAACCCGAGCGTCAGTAAGAACCCGAGAATCGCGAGTGTCGCGAGACCGAGGCCACGGCGGCGGAACGAGAGTTCCTCGAGCGCCGCCTCACCCGCCGCCTGTGCGCGCGAGGTGGCCGCCAGGCCTTCTGTCAGTGATGCGGTAAACGGTTCCTCGGCGAACGAATGCACGAGCACGCGGAGGCGGACGCGGCTCTCCTGCGCATCCCGCAACGCCGTCATTCCATCGTCCACCAACATGCCCGCCTCTTCCGCGCGCGTCAACACGGCTTCAGCCGCGTGGAACGTCGCGTTGAGCTGATCAAATCCCGTGCGCATCGTGCGAATCACCGGCGCTCCCGGGGTGTCGGTCGCGTGACAGGTCGCGCACAACGCGGGTTCCTTGAAGTCGATCCACCCGTCGTTGGGATGCACGATCTTGTGGTTGGAGTGGCACGTCAGGCACGCCGGCATGTCCATCGCTTCAAAGGCGGTGCGCTTCGTGCTGGCTTGATACAACTCGGCCTCACGCACGTGACAGGTCGAACAGATGTTGGCAACCGAATCAATGCCGGGCGGCGTCGCGCCGTGACTGCCATG
>CAZLJG010000027.1:15845-19441 GCA_964559545.1 uncultured Solibacteraceae bacterium
TGCGGCCGGTACTTCCGCATGAAGGCGGGGTCGCTGTGACAGGACGCACAGACCGCGGCGATCTTTGTCCGATCGAGCGGGCCCGGCGTGCCGGCTCCGTGGCACGACGCACACGTCACACCGTTTTGCTGATGCACGTCTCCCTGGAACGCCACCACGGGATCCTGCACGTTGGCAGTTCCCGACGGTGCGGCCTGTGCAGGCGCCGGTGCGGCGACCGGCTGCCTGGCGATCACGACCCAGCCTGCGGCGCCGAGCCACACGGCGACGCCGCCCACCACCACTGCGTGCCGGATGCGTGCCGTCATCATTCGCCTCCGCCTCCCCAATACGCCCAGATCGTCATCACCGCCATGAATAACAACGCCGCTGACGCGAGCCAGTTGACGATGCGCCGGGAGCGCGCAGTGTTGGGATCAAGGAACGGCAGGAGCAGAATGCCGAGCGCTCCGATGCTGAGGACGGAAATCGCGACCAGTTCGCCTTCGAGACCGAGCACGTGGCCTGGGACGAGCTTGAGCGCCTGGAACGTCCATAGGAAATACCACTCAGGCCGGATGCCGGCAGGTGCGGCTGCAAACAAGTCCGCCTTCCGCCCCAGTTCCCACGGCAGGTAGGCGGAGAGTCCGGCAAGTAACGCAAGCGCCACCATCCAGCCGAACAGATCGCGCAGTGCGAAGTGCGGCACAAACGGCATTGCCTTCACAGGGCGACCGATGCGCACCGCCTCATCCTCGATGGACGGTGGCACGCTCATCCCGTGGTACTGCACGAGCACCAGATGCAGACCAAGCAACACGGTGGTGATCGCCGGCAACACGGCGACGTGGATGCCGAAAAATCTGGTGAGTGTCGCACCGGTGACGTCGGGCCCTCCACGCAGGAACGTAACGATGGCATCCCCCACCACGGGAATTGCACCGGGAATGTCGGTGCCGACGCGAGTCGCAAAAAAAGCCAGTTCATTCCACGGCAGCAGGTAGCCCGTAAAACCGAAGCCCATCGTGATGAACAACAGCAACATGCCGGAGAGCCACGTGAACTCGCGGGGCTTCCGGTACGCCTTCAGATACAACACGCTGAAGAGATGAATGAAGGCCGCGGCCACCATCAGGTTGGCCGACCACGAGTGCAGCGACCGGATCAGCCATCCGAACGGCACTCGCGTCATGATGAACTGCACGCTGTCGTACGCCTCGGCGGAGGACGGCCGGTAATACAACAGCAACAGAATGCCGGTGGCGACCTGCACACCAAAGAAAAACAACGTCATCCCGCCGAGGTAGTACCAGAACGAGTGCCGGTGCATCGGCACGGTCTTGTGGGCGATGGCGGCCTGCACCGCGTCAATCGGGTAGCCGTTCCGCCAACCACGTTCTGATGCTCATGCGGATCTCACGTGCGTCGGGTCAGCACGATTTCGTCCCCTTGTTCGTGGGCTTCGTACGAATCCAGCGGCTTGGGCGGCGGGCCGGAGATGTTGCGTCCTGTCAGGTCGTAGTGCCCGTTGTGACACGCACACCAGATATGTTCGAGGTCGGGTCGATACTGCACCGTACACGCGAGGTGGGTACACGTGCCGGCAAAGGCGCGCAACTCCCCATTCTTCATGCGCACCACCAGCGCCGGTTTCTGGCCGAACGGCACGAGACGTCCCGTATTCGGCGCAAGTGTGGCCGCCGGGCCAGCCTTGACGGTCAACGTCGGAGGTTCGCTGATCTCAGGGGGACTGAGATACCGCAGCACCGGAAAAAACACGGCGCCGCACACGCCCGCAAACCAGGATCCCAGCACCCAGTCGAGCCATCGGCGACGGTCGGGGTTTGCGGGCGTGTTGGACATGACTATTTCAACGACACCATGTACGCGACGAGGTGATCGAGATCAGCGCCCTTGACCTTCACCGCCGGCATCTTGTTCTTCGGATTGTCGGCCTTCGGGTTCGTCAGATACTTCAGCAACCACGCCTGATTGCGGGTGGCTCCAACCTTGGTCAACTCCGGGCCCATCTTGGCGCCGGCGGTGCCGATGCGGTGGCACATCGAACACTTCTGCGCTTTGTAGATCGCTTCACCCTTGACCTTGTCGCCCGCGGGTGCCTGTGGCGCCGCATCGATGCGCGCCGTCAGCGCCGCAGACAATCCCAGGGTCATCACGAACGCCACACCTGCCACTATCGTTTTCTTCATCATGAGCCCACCATACCGCCTTCGGGTGCCCCGCGTCTGTGCAACTCCGGTACCACTACGCACGTCAGGCCACTCCCTGCACACCTGACACGCATTTCGCGGAATATTCCGCACCGCTGGGGAATAAACTGTGCCGCGAGGTCCCAGATGCGCGTTCGTCCCCTGCTGCCGCTCCTCCTTGTCGTGTTTGTCGTGATTGGCGCATTTCCAGTCCACGCCATCCCGCAACGGTCCGTTGACGTCGTCGAGCTCTCCATCGCGCAGATTCAGGCGCGATTCCGCGCAAAGACGCTGACCTGCCGCGCGCTGGTCACAGCCTATCTCGCGCGCATCGCGGCGCACGACGCGTCGGGCGCGATGTTGAACGCCATCACGCGGACGAACCCACAGGCACTGGCCGAAGCTGATGCGATGGATCGGGACTTTGCGGCAGGCAAACCGCGCGGGCCGCTGCACTGTGTGCCGATGATCGTCAAGGACAACTTCGAGACCATTGGTATGCAGAGCGCCGCGGGCTCTCTCGCGCTCGAGGGCTTCGTCTCGGACCGCGACGCCTTCCAGGTCGCGCGCATCAAGGCGGCCGGCGCGTTGGTGCTCGCCAAATCCAACATGGCCGAGTGGGCCTTCAGCCCGTACGAAACGGTGAGCTCCGTGCATCCGGGTTATACGCGCAACCCGTACGACACCTCACGCGTGACGGCAGGCTCCTCGGGTGGCACGGCCGCGGCCGTGGCGGCAAGCTTCGGCGCCGCCGGCCTCGGCAGCGACACCGGCAACTCGATCCGCGGTCCCTCAGCCCATCAGGCCCTCGTGGGTATTCGTTCCACGATGGGACTCACGAGCCGCACCGGGGTGGTGCCGCTGAATTTGCAGGCAGACATCGCAGGACCGATGGCGCGTACGGTGGAAGACGCCGTCACGATCTTCCAGACCATCGTGGGTACGGACCCTGACGATCCTGTCACGGCCGCTGCCGCTGGTCGGCCCATTCCCCAGTATTCGGCGTCGCTGCGTGCCGATGGACTCAAGGGCGCTCGCATCGGGGTGCTGAGACAGGCCTACGAGCGGGGTGGCGGGGGTGGTGTGGGTGTCGATCCGGAGGTCGTCACCGTGTTTGCGGCGGCGGTGAAGGCGCTTGAGGCGGCTGGTGCGACGATTGTTGATCCGGCGCCGATCGATCTGTCCGGTGTGCGACGAGAACAGGGCGCGGGCACGTGCGCGGGATTCCCGTACGACATCGCGCAGTGGTTCGCGCGTCATGCGGGGAAGACGCCGGTCTCATCACTCGCCGACGTGTTGCGCTCGCGACGCTTCCATCCTTCCGTGCAAACACGCTTGCAGTCCGCTGCCGAGGCCAAAGCCACGGCCCCAGGGTCCCCCGCGTGCCAGGCCGAAGATCGCTATCGC
>CAZLJG010000028.1:0-19259 GCA_964559545.1 uncultured Solibacteraceae bacterium
CTGGCGCCGATGCCGAGGGCGATCGTCACCACCGCAAGAAGCGAACTGCCGGGGGTTCGAACCAGTGAGCGACCCGCGAATCGCAGGTCGCGCAGCGATTGCTCGATGACAAACCCGGTGCGACCGGACCGAAGGTCCTCGCGGGCGAGCATGGCATCGCCCAGTTCGAGGCGTGCCTGTCGTCGCGCTTCGCCTTCTTCAAGACCAGCCGCGACCTTTCGCGCGACCAGCAACTCGATGTGGTGCGAGAGTTCGTCAGCCGCCTCGCGGTCCAACCGGCGACGCCCAACCAGTTCGAGGCACCGAACCCAGACCCCCCGCGGGCTCACTTGCTGACTCCGTCGAGGACGCGCATCATCGCGCTCACGGTGCGCTCGAACGTCTTGCGACTTTCCGCGGCTCTGCGTTGTCCCGCCGTCGTAATCGCGTAGTACCTCGCGCGGCGGTTGTTGTCGCTGGTGGTCCACTCTGACTTCACATGGCCCGCCCGCTCCAGGCGCTGCAGGGCCGGGTACAGCGCACCCAGGGTGATGCGGAACTCGCCGCCGGACCTCTGTTCAATGCGTTGCCCGATGCCGAAACCGTGCAGCGGCTCGAGGGTGAGGGTGGTCAGAATCAGCAGGTCGATTTTTTCGAGGGGCACTGGCCTCCTATCGTTGTCGATAGGAAGTATACGGCCCAGTTGTCAGGACAGTTCGTTGATTTCGGTTCCGGACAGTTCCCGCCATTTGCCAATCGGGAGGGTGCCTATCGCGATGTTGCCGATCTTCACGCGAACGAGCTTGAGGACATGGGAATCCAGCGCTTCGACCATCCGCCGGACCTGGCGATTACGCCCCTCGGTCAGGGTGATTTCGAAGTGCGTGTACTTCCCCGAGTCACGCAGCCTTGTCACGACAGCCGGGCGGGTGGGGCCGTCCTTGAGCTCGATGCCGTTGCGCAGCTGATCCAACTGCGCGTCGCTCAACAGGGTTGACGCCTTCACGAGGTACGTCTTCGGCACGTGCGACTTCGGGTTCGTGACGCGCTCGGCGAACTGGTTGTCGTTGGTCATGAGCAGGAGCCCCGACGTATCCAGATCGAGCCGACCGACGGGTGACACAAACGTGCCGACGTCCGCAATCAGGTCGTAGACCGTCGGTCGTCCCTCAGGGTCTTTGTAGGTCGTCAGGTATCCCTTCGGTTTGTAGAGCAGCAGGTACACCCGCTTCTGCTGCTGCAGCGGCCGGTCATCAAACCGGACCCGGTCGCGTTCCATGTCCACCCAGTGGTCCGGGTTTTCAACGACGCGGCCATTCACCTTGACGCGCCCGGCGTGGATCCAGCTGCGTGCTTCGACACGGGAACCGATGCCGGCCTTCGACAGCACACGTTCCAGCGTCTTGAGTGGCCGCTTCTCCGTAGTCACCGTCGTCGATTGTAGAACGGCCACTGCGGACTATTCCTCATCGCCACGTGCCGACGCTGTCAGTCCTCTCTGAATTCCGAGGGTTTATGCGCACCTCAGTCCGGTACCAACCTTGCGTAGTCCCGAGGTGTGAAGCGGTTCGAGACCCGGATCGATCCGAAGACCGGGCAGCGGTACCTGGCGGTATCAGTCAGCGGCGCAGCCCTCAAGGATGATCCGGTCCTGAATAAAGGCACGTGCTTCACTCGGGACGAACGGGAGCAGCTCGGACTACTCGGGCTGCTTCCGCCGTCCGTGCAATCTCCAGACGAACAACTCGAGCGCGCGTACGGCAACTACCTCAAAGCCGGCGACGATGTGCGCAAGTACCTGTTCCTGGCCGGTCTCCAGGACCGGAACGAACACCTGTTCGGACAGCTGGTCTTGTCGCATCTGGAAGAGATGGTGCCGATCATCTACACCCCGACGGTCGGGAAGGCCTGCGAGCAGTTCAGCCACATCTATCGTCGGGCGCGGGGTCTTTACGTGTCAACCGCCGATCGCGGCCGTCTGGTCGAACTGCTGAAGCACTCGACTGTTCCCGATCCCCGGGTCATCGTCATCACCGACAACGAAGCCATTCTCGGCATTGGTGATCAGGGCGTGGGCGGAATGCCCATCGCGATCGGCAAACTGGCGCTGTATTCGGTCGGCGCAGGCATTCATCCTGGGCAGTGCCTGCCCCTCGACCTTGATGTCGGGACGGACAATCCCGCGCTGCTGGCTGATCCGATCTATCTCGGCGCCAGACATCGCCGGCTTCGAGGAGAGCCGTACTTCGCCCTGCTCGATGAGCTTGTGGATGCGCTCGCGACCGTCTTCCCGCGTGCGCTTGTGCAGTGGGAAGACTTCTCCAACCGCAATGCATTCCAGGTGCTGGAGCGCTATCGCAGGCGCGTTCCCTCCTTTAACGACGACATTCAGGGCACCGGCGCCGTCGTCGTTGCCGGTATCCGCACGGCGTTGCGTCGAACGGGCCGCCCGCTCACCGATACACGCGCGGTCTTTCTCGGCGCGGGGGCATCCGGTGCCGGTTGTGCGTTGGCGTTGCGCGATGCGATGCGTGGTGCCGGGCTCGCCGAGCGCGACCTGAGCCGGCGGGTGTTGTGTCTGGATTCCAAAGGTCTGATCGTCCGCGACAGGCCCGGCCTCGAAGGCGCCAAACGGGAAATCGCGGCCGATCCCGCGCTGGTGGCGCAGTGGCCGCGATCCGCCGACGGCACTCTTCGTCTGGCGGATGTCGTCCGTCAGTTTGCGCCCCATGTGCTGGTCGGCGTGTCGGGCCAGCCCGGGGCCTTCTCCGAGTCCATTGTTCGAGACATGGCGGCCGGGACACCGCGACCGATCATCCTCGCGTTGTCGAATCCCACGAGCAAAGTCGAGGTCACGCCGGCGGAAGTCTTCGAGTGGACGCGGGGTGCCGGCATTGTCGGCACCGGCAGTCCGTTTCCACCCGTGGACTTCGGCGGTGTGCGTCACCGCATTGGACAAGGCAACAACGTCTTCATCTTTCCAGGGGTGGGTCTCGGCGCGACCGCCGTCAATGCCCGCTGGCTGCCCGACTCAGTATTTGCCGCCGCCGCGGATGCCTTGGTCGCATTCACCGCCGAACTGGCGGGCCAGGATGACGCGATCTATCCACCGCTGTCAGCGCTCCGCGCGGTGTCCCGTCGTGTGGCGATTTCGGTGGGCAAGGCACTCGTCGCCACCGGCGCCGCCCCATCGCTGGCAGACGATGAGGTCGAGCGCCGGGTGGATGTGGGCGTGTGGACGCCGGAGTATCTGCCTTACCGGTGGACCAGCCCCACCATCGCCTGATAGAAGAACGGCTTGTAGTGCGGGCTCGTCTCGTTGTGGCAACGAGTACAGGTTGTTTCGTCGATCTTCGTCGTGCGGCCGTCGCCTGCGTCGCCGCCGCGTGCGGCATCCACGTGCCGCTTGCCGGGGCCGTGGCACGACTCACATTGCACATTGGGATGCGTGGGCTTGTCGCCTTCCGCACGGATGGCCTCAGCCGGACCAGTGACGTGACAACCGATGCACGTGCCGCCGGCGCGATCGGCCGGTTGCAGTTTGGTGAGGGCGCGGGCGTGTTTGGTCCGCGACCAGGCCTGGAAGACCTCTCCGTGACAGTCTTTGCAGGTGTCGGCGCCGACATAGTCGGCCATGGTTTGTGGAGACGATGCAGCGAGGGTGACAGTAGCGGGGTGTCGCGCGGCGAACGCGGTGACGAACAGAACGCCGGTGAGCAGCACCATGAAGGAACGAGCCATGGAGCCTCCTGACGAACAACTAACCCCAGTCTGCGCCTGAGCCGAGCCGGTGTCAAACGGCGCGTGTTACGCTGCTGGCATCGCCCTATGACCGTCGTGCGCACCTACCGAGCCGGCCAATCCATCGAAGACTTCTGTCGGGCCTGCAAGACCGATCGGATGCACACCGTGATGGCCACAGATGCGGAGGGCCATCCGATCCGGGTGGTGTGCGGGTACTGCCGGAGCGAACACAACTACCGCGGTGGGCCACGCATTGACCCTGACGGCCGAGCCCAGGCCGCCGCGCCGGTCCGCGCGGCCGACACCCGCGACGTCCGGCAACCGTTTCCCCTCGTGAGTGATCGCGAAAGGACCTCCGCTCCCATGTCCACTGGTTCGACTGACGATCTTGAGCTGCTGCTTCGACGCATTATTCGCGAGGAAACCGGGTTGACGCCCGTGACGCCGGCTGACAAGTGGCGCGGTGGCCATCTTGTGCTTCGTCCCGGCAATCCCGCGTTGCAGGAGAAGTCGTGGCCCATCGAGACGTTCTTCAACAAGATCGTCATGCTCCGCAATCGCCTGCGCACACTCGAACAGCAGGTGAACGCATCCGACCTGCCCGACGAAGCCAAGGTCAAACTGCAGGGGTACATCACGGCGAGTTACGGATCTCTCACCAGCTTCAACGTGTTGTTTGCTGAGGATGAGGATCAGTTCAAGGGCGCCGGCCGCGACAGCGACTGATGTTTGCACCCTCGTCGAAGAACCGGTTGACCGCGCACGACCTCGGGCGTTTTCCAACCGACTCACTCTTCGACCGCATCGCCCGCGCCGTCTGCCGGGCCGGGTGCCTGCCGCGAAAGGAACTCTACGAGGCGTGGGAAGTGGCACGCCGCACGCGTCGCCATCTCCGCGGCGGACGCGTCGTGGATTTGTGTGGCGGCCACGGACTGCTGGGTCAGGTCATGCTGCTGCTCGACGACTCCTCCCCGTCAGTCCTTGTGGCAGACCCTGCGGTGCCGGCATCGGCCGCGACACTCCAGGCCGCGATGCTCGAAGACTGGCTGCGGCTCGAAGGGCGCGTGGCGTTTCACCCTGTTCGAATTGAAGACGTGCCACTGGAGCCTTCCGATGTTGTCGTGTCGTGTCACGCGTGCGGCGCCCTGACTGATCAGGTGCTCGCCCGCGCGGTCTCCGTTCGCGCGCGTGTCGCTGTGTTGCCGTGTTGTCACGATGCCGCCACGTGTGATGCCGGTCCGCTTGAGGGGTGGATGGATCTCGCCATGGCTATCGACGCGATGCGGGCCGTCCAACTCGAGAGCCAGGGATATCACGTGCGCACGCAGACGATTCCCGCCGAGATCACGCCGAAAAACCGCCTGCTGATCGGAACACCCCGCTGATCGCTACTTGTTCACTTCATCCCAGATCCGATGCTGGTGTGTTTCCACCAGCAGCAGCGAGCCGATAACGAACGTGATCGCGGCAACACCGATCGGATAGTAGAGGCCAGCGTAGATGTTGCCGGTCGTCGAGATTACGTAGAGGCCGATGAGCGGGAGCAGACCACCGAAGACGCCGTTGCCGATGTGATACGGCAACGAGAGTGCGGTGTACCGGATCTTTGCCGGGAACGCCTCGACCAGATACGCAGCGATAGGACCGTAGACCATCGCCACAAACACAAGCTGGATGAAGACCAAGCCCACCAGCATCCAGGCCGACGGCTCAGCAGCAAGCGCGCCGATGCCGTTGAACGTGAGCACTTCTTTCGCAGGCTGCAGCGCGCCATCCACCATGGTCAGCGGCGTGAGACTGATGGCGCCGGTCACCGGGTTCTGCTGCGAGACCGCGGTGACGACACCGGAGCCTGCGGCGGATTGCATCGCGTGATAGATCGGCAGATACGAGACGGTGGCGAGCAGACAGCCGACCATCATCAGGCGTTTGCGACCCCACCGATCCGACAGCGCGCCCATCAGAATGAACAGCGGCATACCCAACAACAACGCGGTCGCGATGATGTAATTCGCCGACGTGGGATGCACCTTGAGAATCGTCTGCAGGTAAAAGAGCGCGTAAAACTGGCCCGTGTACCAGACGACGCCCTGACCAGCCGTGGCACCAAACAACGAGATCAACACCCTCCGAAGGTTGTGCCATTCGGTGAAGGCCTCCTTGAGCGGCTTCGCCGATGTCATCCCGGTTGATTTGATGTGCGTGAAGATCGGCGACTCCTTCATCCGCAGCCGGATATAGAGCGAGATGCCGACGAGCACGATCGAGATCAGGAATGGCACACGCCAGCCCCATTCGCGGAAGGCCTCGGTGCCGACCGCGTTCTGCACGACGAGGATGACGACGAGGGACACGAAGAGGCCGAGTGTTGCGGTGATCTGAATGAAGCTCGTGTAAAAGCCCCGCTGATTGTCCGGCACGTGTTCGGCGACATACACGGCTGCGCCGCCATACTCGCCGCCCAACGCAAGTCCCTGCAGGACACGGATCACCAGCAACGCTATTGGTGCGGCGATGCCGATCGTGGCGTACGTGGGGAGGATGCCGACTACAGCCGTGGCCGCGCCCATGATGATCAGCGTGACCAGGAACGCATACTTCCGCCCCACCAGGTCGCCGATGCGCCCAAAAACCAAGGCGCCGAACGGGCGCACGACAAATCCCACCGCAAACGTTGACAGGTACGCAATGAGCGCCCAGGTGTCGTCGCCGCTGGGATAAAAAAGCGGCGCGATGATGGTGGCCAGACTGCCGAAAATGTAGAAGTCGTACCACTCGATCATGGTGCCGACCGCTGACGCGGCAATGACTTTCCGGATTTCGGCGGGTGAGTGACTCGTCACGGACAGTAGCGTAGATCGGACGTCGTCGATCCGGGGTAGGATTCCGCCACCCCAGAGGTGCCCATGTCCAGACTGCCCCGATTGATCCGTCCCGTGCTCGTCTTGTGTGCGTTGCTCACCGTCTTTGTCTTGCTGCCCGAGGCCCAGTCCCGGCAGGAAAACGACAAAGCTGTCACGGAGGCCAACCGGACCAAGGGCCTGCCGCTGATCGCGTCACGCACCATGGAATTCACCACGTCCGAGGGCACCTGGTTGTCGCTGGACCTGTCCCCGGATGGCCGCACGCTGGTGTTCGAGTTGTTGGGCGACCTCTACACGTTGCCAGTGACGGGTGGGGCAGCGACCCGCATTACCAGCGGTCAGGGCTACGACATGCAGCCGGCGTTTTCGCCTGACGGAAAACGCATCGTGTTCATCAGCGACAGGAATGGCTCCGAAAACGTCTGGATCGCCAACGCCGACGGCACCAAACCTCGGGCGGTGACGACGACGGAGCGGGAGAGTTATATGTCGCCGATCTGGACGCCCGACGGCGAATACGTCGTGGCGGCCAAGGGTGCGCAATTGTGGATGTATCACGAGAGTGGCGGGTCGGGTCTGCAGATGACGGGCCTTGCGCCGGTGGCCATTCCCGGTGGTCCGCCGACTCCGACCGCGCCGTCGCTGCAGGGACCGGAGTTCGCCCGGGATTCACGATACGTGTGGGTGAACGTCCGCGGCCTTGTGCCGACAGGATTTCCCACGCGCCTTCTCGACGAATCGGATCCTGATTTCGACCCTCACACGCAGAATCGCAGCTCCGCGCGCGTCCTCGGCCAGTACCAGATCGCGCTGCTGGATCGGGAGACAGGGCGACTTCACACGCGGACGCACGAACACGAGGGCGCATTCCGCCCGACGGCCAGCCCGGATGGCCGCTGGTTGATGTACTCCACGCGATTTGATGCCCGTCAGGCGCTGAAGTTGCTGGACCTCGGCACCGGTGAAGACCGGTGGCTGAAGATGGACGTGCAGCGCGACGACAGCGAAGGCGGCGGTGCCCGCGACCGCGATGTGTATCCGGCGTCGGCGTTTACGCCTGACTCCTCAGCCGTCATCACCAGTTACGGTGGGAAGATCTGGCGCGTGGCGGTGCCGTCTGGTGAAGCCACGGAGATTCCGTTCACCGCAAAAGTTGAGCAGCAGATCGGGCCGTTGGTGAAGTTCGACTATCCCATCGACGACCAGAAGCTCACGGTGTCGCAGATTCGTGGTGCGCGACCATCACCTGATGGACGGCGCGTGGTGTTCACCGCGCTTGATCGCCTGTATATCGCCGACCTGCCGCAAGGTCGCGGCACTCGGAAGGAGAAGCCGGCTGCTCCAGCCGCCGGTGCCGCCGCGGCCGCTGCAACGGAGCCTGCACAGCCGGTCTACCCGATGATCCGCAATGCCCGTCGGATGACGACGGGTTCGGATGTGGAGCATGCGCCGGTGTGGTCACCCGATGGGCAATACATCGCCTACGTTACCTGGAATGACGAGACGGGTGGCGACATCTACCGCCTCCGCGCGGACGGGACGGGGCAGCCGCAGAAGTTGACGCCGGTGTCGGCGTTCTTCGACAAGATCACCTACTCGCGTGACGGCACACGCCTGATCGCGGTGCGCGGATCAAAGATGCATCGGCTGCGCACACTCGAAGACTTCGGCAACCACGGAGGATCGGCGGAACTTGAGTACGTGTGGCTGCCGGCCGCGGGAGGCGCACCGACGCAGATCGCGTGGGTGGCCAGTGGCGCGACGCAGCAGGGCCGGAATGCGCCGCACGTCGGGCCCGATCCGGAACGTATCTACGTGTGGGCGGGGTCCGAGGGCGTCCTGTCCGTGCGGTTCGACGGCACCGACTTCAAACCCGTGGTGAAGGTTACCGCTCCGTCCGCGCCCGGCGGTGGCGGTGGTGCTCCAGACGAAGTGGTGTTGTCACCTGACGGCAAGCGCGCGCTTGTGCGCGCGAACCGCAACGTCTACATGGTGACCGTGCCTCCAATCGGCGGCACCGTGCCCACGGTGTCCGCCGGCACGCCATCCTCGGTGCCAACGTGGCGGCTCACGAAGATCGGCGGCGATTTTGTCGGGTGGACTGACGACAGCCGCGCCGCGTTTTATTCCATGGGCCGCAGCTTCTTCCTGCACGACCTCGCGCTCGCGGCCGAAGTGGATGCCGCCAACCGCGCCACGGCCGAAGCTGAAGCCGAGCGCACCTCGCAACCCACCCCACCTACGCCACCTACGCCACCCACACCACCCGCCCCGAAGCCCCCCACCTTCGAGTACGAGCCTCACCGCGTGGACGTCGAAATCGTGGTGGACAAGGACAAGCCCACCGGCGTGATCGCGCTGCGCAACGCGCGACTGATCACGATGAAGGGTGATGAGGTGATTCCGCGCGGTGACGTGGTGATTACCAACAACCGGATCACCGCGATCGGACCGTCAGGGAAGGTGGCGATCCCTGCGGGAGCCACGGTGCGCGATCTGCGTGGCAAGACCATCATGCCTGGTCTGGTGGATGTCCACGCGCACACATGGGTCGCATGGGGTGTGCACCGCGCACAGGTGTCGCAATTCCTGGCGCAGCTGGCCTACGGCGTCACCACCCAGCGCGATCCGCAGACGTCGTCGGAGGACGCGCTGACGTATCAGGACTTGATGGATACGGGGCAGTTGATCGGGCCGCGTCTCTACTCGACCGGCCCCGGCATCTTTGGCGCCGACAATATTCGCAGTCTTGAAGAGGCGCGCGATGTGCTGCGCCGGTACTCGGATCACTACAACACCAAGACGATCAAGCAGTACCTGGCCGGCGACCGGAAGGTGCGGCAGTGGGTCATCATGGCGGCGAAGGAACTCGGGCTGACGCCGACGACCGAGGGCGGCTCCAACTTCACGATGAACCTCACGTTGATGCAGGACGGCTACGCAGGGCTGGAACACTCCCTGCCCATCAGCCCGTTCTTCAAGGATGTCGTGACGCTCGGCGCACAGAGCGGTCTCACCTACACCCCGACGCTCATCGTCAGCTACGGCGGCCCGTCGGGGCTGCAGTACTATCTGACGCGCACGGACGTGGATCAGGAGGCCAAGTTGCGCTTCTTCACGCCGCACGACGAACTCGACAAGTGGAAGCGCACCAGTTTCCAGCGCACCGACCAGCACATCTATCCTGCACATGCCGAGCAGTTGAAGAAGTGGGTTGACGCCGGCGGCAAGGCGGGGCTGGGATCGCACGGCGAAGTGCAGGGCCTGGGCACGCACTGGGAACTGTGGATGATGGCGTCCGGCGGGATGAGCCCGATGCATGCGCTGCGGTCCGCCACGATCGATGGCGCCGAATCGATCGGGCTTGGCAAGGACATCGGGTCACTCGAAGTCGGCAAACTTGCCGACCTCATCGTGCTTGATGCCAATCCGCTCGACGACATCAAGAACACGGCGGCCATCGCGCATGTCATGAAGAACGGCCGGCTGTATGACGGCGCGACGTTGACCGAGACCTGGCCGCGGCAGAAGCCGCTTGACCAGCAATGGTGGTGGAAGGTGGAACCGCCCGCCGCCATGCGCGGCGGGCGGTAACGCCCCTAGAGCTGCAGGCGTGCGAGGTTGGCGCGGGCTTCGAGTGTGGCCCGGTCAGCCTCGAGCGTCGCATCCAGTTCTGGTTTCGACGCGCGAATGGCCGCCGCCAGCGACTGCTTCTCGTTCAGCACGCGGTGCTTGAGCAACATGAACGGCACCTCGGTGTTCTTCGCGGCGTAGGCTGTCGCCACAAAGTCCTCGGCGTTCGTGAAGCCGTCTGCGGCCTTCTGCGTGTCGGTGCCCCACGTCAGCAGCGGCTTGACGTGTTCCTGGACGGGCTCAGCGGTGGCTGCCAGCGTCGTCTTCGCCTCGCGGGCAGCTGCGCGGCTTGGCGTCCGGGCGGCCGTTGTGCCCTCCGGAGCTACGGCTTCAACCTGCGCTGTCGGTGTTTCAGCCGGCATCGCCGGCATGTGCGGTGCGACCATTACGCCGAGCCAGAACGATCCCAGAACGGCCGCCGCGATTCCCGATTTGGTCATGACTGTCATCACTCACCTCCACGGCCCTGGTGACTGCAAAAATCGTGACCAAACCGGTGTCAGACAGACAAGTGACTATTTATCAACTATTTACAGCGAGATGACGCTTGCCTTTCTGGTGGGAATTCGCCCGCCACCGTGCAAGAACTACCCGCCTTCCCGCCCCAGCCGGGCTAAAGCCCGGCTGCTCCGAACCCATAACGCCGCCGGGCACCCAATCGAGGCCGCCGGACTCCCGATCGGAGCCGCCGGGCTTCAGCCCGGCGGGAGGTGCGCCAGCAGAAGATCGATGACCACCTGCGGAGACTCGGAGTGGATCCAGTGCGTGCCCTCGCGCCGATGGAGGTGGACGTGCGCGTCAGCGAGCGATTCCACCCTCGCCGCTGCCGCGTCGGACATCGCGCTGGACGTCGAGGCTCGCAGGAAATGCACGTCGTGGCCGGGGGCGCGGTCTGTCACCACGGACCAGAGGTCGGTGGTGAAGAAGTCGTGGAGCAGTCGGTCCATGACGTCAAAATCCAGGCGCCACACAAACCGATCGGCGTCGCGCACAAGGTTTGTCGACATCCAGACTGCGACACCGCGGCTGTAACCACCGGCGACAATCGCGTCGGCGGCCACCTCACGCGAGGGGAACGACTGCGGCAGCGATCGGACCAGCTCCAACATCTGCCACGCGCTGCCACCCGCAGGCTTGGTTTCGGGAGTCGAGTCGATCACCCAGATCTGAAGAGGCTCTGATCGCCGATGTTCGGCGATCGCGAGCGCGACCTTGCCGCCGAAGGAATGACCGAGCAGCACGTCCGGCGTGATTGCCTCGTCGCGAAGCCAGTCGTCAATATCCGCAGCGAAGCCCCGCACGCTGTCGCCGTGGGCGCCGGCACCAGAGTCGCCGTGGCGCGGCAGGTCCACCAGCCAGCAGGCGTAGTCGGGCCGCGTGGCGACCACGGCCTTGGCGATGGTCTGCCAGTTGCGCCCGCGTCCATAGATTCCGTGCAGCATGATGACGGATCTGGTGGCGCCGTCCGCGCCGATGCGCGTGCTCGCGAGAGACATGGTCCAAGCGTACGCCAGACTGTTATCCTGATCGACCTATGGCGAAGCGTTATTGGCTGATGAAGTGTGAACCCGCCGCCTACACCATTGACGATCTCGAGCGGGACGGCGAAACCAGCTGGGAAGGCGTGCGGAACTATCAGGCCCGCAACTTCATGCGCGACGAGATGCAGGTCGGCGACGAGGTGCTCTTTTACGCGTCGAACGCCGACCCGTCCGGCGTCACCGGACTGGCTCGCATCTCACGGGCCGGTTACCCCGACCAGTTCTCCTGGAAGAAGGGGCACAAGTACTTCGATCCCGCGAGTTCGAAGGAGAAGCCGCTCTGGTTCATGGTGGACATCGCGTTTGAGAAGAACTTCCACGGCACGATTCCGCTGGAAACGCTGAAATCCACCAAGGGCCTGGAGCAGATGAAGGTCATCCAGAAGGGCAGCCGTCTCTCAGTACAGCCCGTCACCAAAGCCGAGTACGACATCGTCGTTAAACTGGCTTCGAAGATCCAACGCGCATAGCGCAACTGTGCCCCCAGCACCCAGCACCTCGCACGCACCGAGCACTGAGCGCCAAGCACCCAGCACCGCAGTCCCAGTGCTTTGGGCCCTGACCGCCTGCCACCTGATCAACGACCTCCTGCAGTCGCTGCTGCCGGCGTTGTATCCGATGTTGAAGACGTCGTTCTCCCTCGACTTCTGGCAGATCGGCATGATCACGTTGACCAATCAGGTCACGTCGTCGCTACTGCAGCCCTTCGTGGGTTACTACACGGACAAGCGCCCTCATCCGTACTCACTTCCCATCGGGATGAGCTTCACGCTCGTGGGCCTGGTGCTGCTCGCGACAGCGAGTGGATACCCAGGTTTGTTGCTGGCGGCCGCGCTCGTCGGCGTCGGGTCGTCCATCTTCCATCCGGAATCCTCACGCATCGCTCGACTGGCATCTGGTGGCCGGCACGGGTTTGCGCAGTCGCTGTTTCAGACGGGTGGAAATCTCGGCACGTCGCTCGGCCCCTTGATGGCGGCGTTTATCGTGTTGCCGAGGGGACAGGGCGCGGTCGGGTGGTTCACCGTTGTCGCCTTGGTCGGGATCTTCGTGCTCTGGCGGATTGGCCACTGGTATTGGACGGTCGGCATTGCCAGACAACGTGCCGCGCGCCCGGTGTCCGCGCACGGCCCTCTGCCGCGTGCTCGAGTGCGCTGGCTCCTGGTGATTCTGCTCGGGCTGGTGTTCTCGAAGTACGTCTACATATCGAGCTTTGTCAGCTACTTCATGTTCTTCCTGATCGAACGTTTCGGCGTTTCGACACAGCAGGCGCAGTTTCACCTGTTTGCCTTTCTCGGTGCTGTCGCCGCCGGCACATTCATCGGTGGTCCGGTCGGTGACCGGTTTGGCCGAAGGCCAGTGATCCTCGGTTCGATCGTTGGCATTGTGCCGTTCGCGATCGCGCTGCCGTATTTGTCGCTGGGGTGGACGACCGTGTTGAGCATTGTGATCGGTCTCGTTCTCTCGTCTGCGTTTTCGGCCATCCTCGTCTACGCGCAGGAACTCGTGCCGACGCGCGTGGGGCTGGTGTCTGGTCTGTTCTTCGGATTTGCGTTTGGCGTGGCCGGCACCGGAGCAGCCGTGCTCGGCTGGGCTGCCGATCATGTCGGCATTGTCACCGTATTCCGGTGGTGCGCGTTCCTGCCCGTGCTTGGCCTGATCGCGTTGTGGTTGCCGGATATCCGACCCCATCGCGATATACGATGAGCGTCAATGCGTGTCGCAATCGTTGGTGGACCGGGCGTTGGCAAGAGCACACTCGTGCGTCAGCTGGCCGACCTGTATCACCATGGGTCCTACGGCGAAGGTGAAAAGGGCGTCTGGGATCCACGGGTGCTGGCCGACATCGAGGCCGGCCGCAACCCCGTCGGCGTGACGAGGTATTTCGCCGAACTGTACGACGCGAACTATCGGGATGCCGCGACCCACGACCGTGACGACCGCGTGATCTTCTTCGAAGGCTCGCGCCTGACCCTGGAAGCGCACATCGCCGAATACCCCGAGCGGTATCACGCCGCGTTGCGGGACGAATTGCGGATTGGGGACGGCTGGAATCCCGATCGCACGATTGTCCTGACGTCCAGCACCGACACCATCGAAAAACACATCCGCCTGCGAAGCCGGCCACACGAAGAAGCTGAGCAGATGGTGGCCCGGTTCAGGCTGATCGACGCCGAGTTCAGGCGCCTTGCCCCCGAGTATCCGAACTCAGTCGTGATCGACCGCGACGGCAAGGAATTCCACGACCGGGCCGGGCTGGACGAAATCATCCGGCTGGCCAATCTCCCGCCTTATCAGGAAGTGCCGTATCGCGTCATCGACCCCGCGTGAACCTTTTGTCGCCGTGCGCGACTGATCAAAGGTGATGGGGATTCCACCGCTTCGGGACGACGAGCTGCTCGCGATCCGGTGCCAGCTCGCTGAGCCGAAGGCCTTGGACGAGCTGGTGGCGCGGTGGCACCCGGCTCTGCAGCGGTACGTCCGAGGCCTCTTGCCGTCCGACGATCAGTCCAGTGACGTCCTTCAGGACGTCTGGATCGGCATTCTTCGAGGTTTGGCGCGGCTGCGCGAGCCGGCGTCACTGGTGCCATGGATGTTTAGCATCGCGCGTCGCATGGTGATGACCAGACTCCGCGTGAAGTACGCGACGGCCGAGGTGCCGATCGCCGACCTGGACGTGCCATCCACCGACGCACAGGACGCTGAGTGGGAGCGGGAGGTCGAGTGGGCGCTGGTTGAGCGCGCGCTCGCCGACATGCCGGTCGTCGAGCGCGAAGTCCTGGTGCTGTTCTATCTGCAGGAGCTCTCGCTTGGTGAGCTGGCGCGCGTGCTTGGAGTGCCGGAAGGCACGGTCAAGTCGAGGCTGCACCGCGCCAGAAGACAACTACGCACACTGATGACGGAAGGGAAGCCATGACTCCAGAGCAGGCTCAGCAGTTGATCCACGGAGAATTGTCACAACGCGCGCGGATGTCACACGTCGTGTTGCTGGTCGGCGCGTTGGCGATGGGCTGTGTGGTCGCGTCCATCTGGGCCACCGAGCCGTCGTTGCCGCTGCGTACCCATGTCGCGTTTCTGGCGCTCGTGCTCATCGCCGCTGGCTGGACGGCGTATTCGGCCTGGATGCTCTCCCGTCGGGCCGTCCTGTTGGTGCCGCATCAGGTCCGCGCGGCTCAACTGGCTCTGACGAGCACCCTGGTGTTCTTCGGTGGAAGTGTTGTCTTGTGGGCCCTCTCCGACCTGGCCGCTGCGCCGTGGGCGGCCGTCAGCGGACTGGTCATGGTGCTGATTGCCGGTGCGCAACTTCATCGCGCGCGTGCGCATCACGCGGCGCTGCTTCAGCGCCGTGATGCGCTCGTGTCGGCGCAGGTGGGTGGCCGCTCATGAGCAAACGCGGAGTGCACTGGTGGATTCGGCGGATCTGGTTCACCGCCGCTTCACTGTTCATGATCTGGCTGGTCTATAACGCGCAGGCACACGGCGTGTCGCCGGAGCTGTTCCGGTCGTCACCCACGCTGACAGTCACCGTTGAAGAGACGATGACGATGTTTGTCCCGACGACGCCGACGACGACACCGGCGATGGTGTTCCTGCCTGGCGGTGGAGTGGATCCCGATGCCTACGTGCCGTTGGTGCGCCGCATCGCAGACACCGGCATCCCCGTGGCGCTGGTGCGCCTGCCGTGGCGCATGGCGTTTACCGAGAGCGCTCAGGCCGAGACATGGAATCGGGTGCTTCAGGCGCGAGATCAACTTGGTGGACGACCGTTTGTGCTGGCCGGCCACTCGCGCGGCGCGGCACTCAGCGGGACCTTCGCATTCAACCACGCGTCCGTGTTGGCCGGGCTCATCATGATCGGCACCACACATCCGAGAGATCACGACCTGTCGGCCCTGACGATTCCCGTACTGAAGGTCGCAGGCACCAGTGACTGTGTCGCTGACCTTGAAGCCTCGCGCGCGAATGCGCGGAACCTGCCCGCCTCGACCACCTGGACCGTGATCGACGGTGGCAACCACGCCCAGTTCGGCTACTACGGCACACAATTGGGGGACTGCTCGGCGGAAATCACGCGAGACGCCCAGCAGCAACAGACACTGGATGCGGTTCTCAACTGGCTCCGGCGGATGGCAATGTAAGCACGGCCCGTGTGCCGCCGAGTGGCGATGTCTCGAGGCGCACCGAGCCGCCGTACACCTCCGCCAAGTCCCGCACGATCGCCAGGCCGAACCCCGATCCTGGTGCGGCTTCATCGGCCCTGACCCCTCGCCGCAGCACGTCTTCGCGTTTCGCCTCCGGCACCCCGGGGCCATCGTCATCAACACACACTGTGAGCCTGTCGCCGGGTTCGACAGACACGCGCACATGTCCGCGCGCCCACTTGCAGGCGTTGTCGAGCAGATTGCCAATCATTTCGTCGAGGTCTTCGCGCTGCACGCGAGCGGCAATCGACGGGTTGATGTCCGCCTGGATGGTGAGGCCCCTGTCGGCGTAGATACGGGCAACCGTTCGCACGAGGCCGTCCACTGAGTCGGCCACGACGCAGCGCGCCTGCATCGTGGCTCCGGATGCCGCGGCCCTCGCACCGGCGAGGTGGTAGTCGATTTGCCGGCGCATGCGGTCCACCTGTTGCCGAATCGAATCAGCCAGGGCGGCGTGACCCGCCGCGTCGGCATCAGCCGCCTCTTTTGTGAGGATCGCCAGCGGCGTCTTCAGCCCGTGCGCCAGATCCCCGGCCTTTGACTGTGCGCGTTCGACGGCCTGTTCGTGGTGTTCGAGCATCGCGTTAAGGTCGTCGATGAGCGGTGTGATCTCACTCGGGAAGTCACCTTCGACCCGCCGGCTGTAACCCGCATGAATCGTCGACAGACGATGGCGGAGCTGGGTGATGGGCGAGACGCCTCGGCGGAAGTAATACACGCCCGCGGCCAGCATCACCACGGAGAACAGAATCGCGAAGCCGAAATGCGTAAAGGGCCAGTGCAGCACCACAATGTGGCGCGGTCTGACTCTCACGAGGTACGTGAGATAGATGCCACCCAGCGACAGCAGGCCCAGGGTCCACAGGGTCACCCCAATGATGACCCTCGAGCGGAGTGAGCGCATCGCACTCACGACGTGGTTCCCATCCGGTACCCCAATCCGCGGACGGTCTCAATCGCCTCAGCTCCGAGTTTGCGTCGGAGCCGCGCGATGAATACCTCGACGGTGTTGGAGTCGCGATCGAAGTCCTGCGCGTAGATGTGTTCCGTGAGTTCGGCCTGCGACACCACTCGATCGCGCTGGTGCATGAGGTATGACAACACGCGGAATTCGTGGCTGGTGAGCTTGACGGGGACACCACGCTGCACGACCCTGGCCGATCGCGGATCGAGCGAAATGGTGCCGCAGAGCAGTTCCCTGGTGCCCTGGCCGGAGGCTCGGCGGATCAGCGCGCGAAGTCGTGCGAGCACCTCCTCGATCTCAAACGGCTTGGACACGTAGTCGTCTGCGCCGCCATCGATGCCCTGCACCTTCTCATGCCAGCTGCCCCGTGCCGTCAGCACGAGGATCGGTGTGTGCAGGCCGACCCCGCGCCAACGCGCGAGGAGTGACAAGCCGTCAATGATCGGGAGGCCCAGGTCGAGCACGATGGCGTCGTACTGTTCGGTTTGCGCCAGATAGTCCGCCTTTGCGCCGTCGGCTGCCGTGTCCACGGCGTACCCGGCGTCAGTCAGAGCAGCAGTCACCTGCGCCGCCAACGCCGCTTCGTCTTCCACCACCAGGACTCGCACAGCTGTTTATATCGCACGGCAAGCTGAACGGCACCTGAACAGAGCATTCACGCTCGGTTCAGGTTCGGCCCGGTAGCGTGGAACCCATGAAGACACGGACGTTGGTGGCCATCGTGGCTGTGGTGGTGGTGTTGGCTGTCGGCGCCGTGGTGTTGCTGGGCGACGGCGAAGGGGCGATTGTGACGTGGCTGAAAGGCCTGCACGGATCGCCAGGTCGCAGTCATTGAGAGGAGACAACGATGAGTGGATTGGGTAAGCGACTGGTTGTGGCGGCGATGATCGTGATCACGGGAGCGGGGCTCGCGGCGCAGGCGCATGGGCAGCACAACCTGACGGGCAAGTGGGTGCTCAAGATGGCCGATGGTCCGCACGGTCCGACCGAAATGCCGTTGTCGGTCAAGCAGGACGGCACCAAGGTGACGGCGACGTTGACGCCGCCCGGACACGGAGCCGAGTTCGAGCTCAAGGGCGAATTCGTCAAGGGTGAACTCACGCTCGCGATTCCGGCGTCGGATAACAACATGGCGTTTTCACTGAAGGCGACACTGAAAGACGACGGGACGCTTGTGGGATACACCTCAAGCGAGATGGGCGATTCCAAGTGGATCGCGTCGCGCGTCAAATGATCGACAACCTGAAACACGCCTGGCGGCAAGTCCGCCAGGCGCCCTTCGTCGCGGCCGTGGTGGTGGTCTCGCTCGCGGTCGGCATCGGCGTGAACACGTCGGTGTTTTCCTGGGTGCAGGCGCGCCTGCTGCGACCCCTGCCGGGCGTTGAAGGGTCGGCCACACTCCGCTTGATCGAGCCGCAGAACGACGCTGGTCTCTTTGTGGGTACGTCGTGGCCTGAATACCTCGACCTGCGGCAACGGCTCACCGCACTACCGGATCTGATCGCCGCTCGCATGATGCCGGCGTATATCGGGGACCCCGGCACGGTCGAACGTGTGTTCGGCATGCTGGTGTCCGACAACTACTTCTCGGCGCTCGATGTGCAGCCGGTGCTTGGACGCGGGTTCCAGGCGTCGGATGTTGTCTCCGGTGACGCGCCGGTCGTGGTCATTTCGTACGGTCTCTGGCAGGTGCGTTTTCGCGGCGCGCCGGACGTGCTTGGTCAGGCGCTTCGCGTGAACGGCCAGCCGCTCACAATCGTTGGCGTGGCGCCCGAAGTGTTCCAGGGCACCGTGCTGGGCCTCAATTTTGATGTGTGGGTGCCTGCGACATCAGCGGCGCTGGTCGCCAACGGCTCGACGGAAACGCGGTCCCGTGGCTCGCGCGGGTATGCCGTGATGGGTCGATTGGCCTCTGGATTTTCGTCGGCCGACGCGCAGCGCCAGGTCACGACCGCCATGCAGGAACTCGCGCAGGCGTATCCGGACACCAACGACAACATTCAGGCCACGGTGCTGCCGTTCTGGGAATCACCACGTGGTCCGCAGCGCATGATGGCGACAGCGCTTCTCGTCCTCCAGGGAATCATGTTGCTGCTGTGGCTCGCCGTGTGCGGAAACACCGCGAATCTGATCCTGGCCCGTGCCAGCGGGCGCTACAAAGACATCAGTGTCCGTCTGGCGCTGGGCGCAACCCCGCGACAGATCCGGGCGCTACTCATGACAGAGACGATGCTCCTCGGTGGGGTCGGGGCGCTCGTCGGCGCTGTCCTCGCCATTTGGGGCACACGCGCTCTCATGGTGCTGCCGATGACCGGGTTGCCGATCAAGTTTCAGA
>CAZLJG010000029.1:0-18919 GCA_964559545.1 uncultured Solibacteraceae bacterium
CGCGCCAGCGGACGTTACAAGGACATCAGTGTCCGCCTTGCGCTTGGCGCGACACCCGCACAGATTCGCGCACTGCTCATCACGGAGACCATGGTGCTCGGAGGCGCGGGCGCGCTCATCGGTGCGGTGCTCGCCATCTGGGGCACGCGTGTGCTCATGGTTCTGCCGATGACTGGGCTGCCGATCAAGTTCCAGACCGACATGGATGGTGGCGGACTGATCTTCGCGCTGACGTTGGGGGTGCTGTCCGGCCTGCTCGTTGGCGCCGGACCGGCGTGGCAACTCTCCAGGCTTGAACCGCAGTCGGTGTTCCGTACCGCGATTCGCACCGCCGGTCGCAGCGGCTTGCGCAACACGCTGATGGCGCTTCAAGTAGCGCTAGCGGTGGTCGTGCTTGTCGTGGCCGGACTCTTTCTCAAGAGTTTTCAGGACACACGATCGACCGACCCTGGGTTTCGTCGCGACGGCGTGTTGCTCGCAGCCTTTGACTTCAGCGGCCGCCCGTCGGCGCAGACCGGCGCCCGCACAATGGCCGGCCGTCTGCTCGACGACCTGGCGCGTGTGCCGGGTGTCGAGTCGGCGGCGATTGCGTCATCAGTTCCGCTCGATATTCACGGCCTGCCATCCCGTGTATTCACGATCGACGGCCGTCGTCGCGCGGATGACGACGTGGATATGGCGCTGGCGAATACGGTGACGCCAGGGTACTTCGCGACGCTGGATATTGCGATGGTGGCCGGGCGTGATTTCACGGCGCTGACCAGTCAGGCGGCGTCGGCCGAGGTGGTCGTCAATGAGGCGTTTGTCCGCCGATTCATTGATCCCGCGGCATCGCTGGACACTGCGCTCGGCCGCACCATCCAGGCGCGTGGGCGGGATCAGGTGATCGTCGGTGTCGTCGAGACGACGTTGTCGAACGCGTTTGGTGAACCACCAACCCCCGCGATGTATTTCTCGTATCGCGACGGCGCTCCACCACTGGGGGAAATCCACGTGCGCACGCGTCCAGGCGCTGAGTCGGCGTTGATCCCTGATGTGCGGCGCGCCGTGCAGGCCATCGATCCGGAGCTGCCGGTCTTCAACGTGCGGACGTTGACCCAGCACGTGGACACCAACCTCGTCTTCCGGCGCGTTCCGGCGCGGATCTTCCTGGTGCTCGCGCCATTGCTGCTCGCACTGGTGGCCGCCGGTATTTACGCGGTCGTGTCCTACGCCACGACGTTGCGCACGACGGAGATCGGCATCCGTCTCGCGCTTGGCGCCACACCGCAACGCATGGTCTCCGAGTCGATGGCAGGCAGCATGCGCGTGGTGGTGGCGGGCGCGCTGATCGGCTGGGTGGTGGTCTTCATCGGCGTCCTCGCGATGATGCCGACGATGGCGTCAGAAGTCAGCGCGTTTGTCGGCGTGCCACTGCTGATGCTCGCGGTCGCCGCCGTTGCCTGTTGGGTGCCGTCACGTCGCTGCGCGTCGGTTGACCCTGTCGTGTCCCTGCGGAACGAATAAGGAGATCCGGTCAGGCGCTCCATTTGGGCGGCGCCGCGTGGCCTCCTGCGAACCGGTGCAGGCTGAACGCTGGATCGGGCGCCGTGTCTCCGAGCACGGCGTCCGCCATCAGTTCACCGATGGCCGGGCCCATCTTGAATCCGTGGCCGGACCCGCCTCCGACGATCCACACCTTCGATGCGTCCGGGTGTGTGTCGATGATGAAGTCGGAGTCCGGGGTGGCTTCGTATTGGCAGACTTCGCCGGAGATCCAGGGCGCGTGTGCGAGCGCAGGGAATCGCCGCGCCAGATACGTGCGCACGTAGTCCACGTCATCCGACGTGATCACTCGTGGGTCGCTCGTGGGATCGATGGGCGGGCCGGAGGTGTCGTCCGCGATCTTGAATCCGCGTTGGGCATCCGCAGGGAAGCCGTACATGATGCGTTCGCCCAGTTCGAGCCAGATGGGCAGGTGGGGAGACGCCAACGAAGAATCGCCGGCGGGTGTGCCGAAGTAGTGCACCACCTGCCGAGTCGCCGTGATTCGTGGACCGACCACGTCAGGAAACAACTTGCCGAGCCAGGGGCCGCACGCGTAGACGATGGCGTCGGCCTCGATGGTGGTGCCGTCTGAGAGCGTCACCACATCCAGACGACGAGGCGCAGCGACTGTGGCCATACGGTACGTGCCGCCGTCGGCGATAAAACGGTCGACCACCGCAGCACAGGCTCGTCGGGCCGACAGCACCCCGGCCTCCGGTTCGAAGAGGACGGACGTGATGCCTCGGAAATCGATCTGCGGCCACCGGACGGCGGCATCAGCGGCAGACAGCACCTCGACAGGCACGCCCTCGTCCCGGAGTGCGCTCGCCGACTCCTGCCCGAAACGGTCGTCGGCGCCGCTCATCCATAGGGCGCCGGTTGTCTGCAGACACCCGTGGCCCCAGGCCGAGTCATGCTGCCGCCAGAGATACAGGGACCGGGCTGCCATCCGGGTGTAAATCCGGCGCGGGCCATAGGTCGCCCGGATGATTCGGGTCTCCCCACCTGAGGAGGACCGCGCGTGTCCCGGGCCCCAACTGTCGAGCAGGGTGACTTCGGCCCCTTGTTGCTGCAGGGAAAGGGCGGTCCAGCCCCCAAAGGCTCCGGCTCCAATAACGACGACCTTCGGGCGGGCTGGCATGCGTGAGTAGAATAGTCGGATGGCTGCCCTGATTGAAGCGATTGAGATCAAGCGCAAGACGTACTTCGAGTACGAAAACGCGCCTTACAACTGTCTGGAAGTCGAAGTCTCGAAGCCCACGGCCCGAGGCGGCCAGACGCTGGTGCGCGTCAAGATGCGCAACCTCCTGACGCGCGCGGTGTTCGATCGCACGTTCAAGGCGGGCGAGAAGTTTGCGGAACCTGACCTGGTCAAGGTCCCCGCGACGTTCCTGTATGCCGACGCCGACGGCTATCACTTCATGGATCAGGCCAACTTCGAAACGCTGACCCTGTCGGCGGAGATGCTCGGGGACGATCGGTTCCTGCTCGTGGACAACCTCGAAGTGCAAGTGCAGAAATACAACGGCAACCCGATTGCCGTGCAGTTCCCGGCCCACGTGGAACTCGCCGTCGCCTCCTGCGAGGGAGCCGTTCGTGGCGACACCAGCAGCGGCAGCGTCACCAAACTCGCCGTGCTCGAAACCGGGATGGAACTGCGCGTCCCCCTCTTCATCAAAGAGGGCGAGAAGGTGAAAGTGCACACCGAGACGCGCGAGTTCGCCGGACGGGCCTGATCTCCAGTCGCGTCACCATGAACGTCAGCTGAACAACGTGTTCAGAGTGGATTCAGCTTGGCCTGCGTACAGTGCGGGTCATGAGATCACTCCTGGTTCGGCACGCGTTTCGTCTCCTGTCATTCACTCTGATCGTCAGCGCAGCCACGGCGGCCTCGGCGCAAACATCAACTGCCTCACGCGCTGCGCAGTTGGTCGGCACTTGGAACGTGGCGGTGCAGGGCGATCACGTGATCCCCACCGCACTCGTCATTACACAGGCCGGAGACTCGCTCGAGGGCACGTTGATGTTGCCGGGTGGCGATGTCGTGCTCAAAGGTGCAGTGGTGGACGGTCTGCTGACGCTGACCGGGTCCATCGCCAGCACTCAGGGGCACATGCCCGCCGGGCCGATGACATTCAAAGGCACACTGGGTGACGACGGTCGCCTCACCGGTGAGTGGACGACGCCGCGTGGTGCGCGAAAGTATTCCGCCGAAAAACTCCGTCAGCGTCCAGGCCGCGCCACGCCCGCGCCTGCGGGTGTCGCCGGTGCCTGGAACATGGGCGTCACGATGGCGGGTCAGACGATGCAGATTGCGCTGACGCTGGCCGTCGAAGACACCACGGTGATCGGCACATTGTCGAGTGAACACTCCGGTGTCATGGCTGTGCGTGGAACATGGTCCGGCGGCGTGCTCTCCATGGCCACCGGCTCCGGTGCGTCAACCATGACGTATACGGGCACGCTGCAAGAGGACGGGTCCCTCGCCGGGAAGCTGAAGACGCCAGCGGGTGAACTCCCCTGGACCGCCACTCGGGTCAAAAAGTGACCACGGCACACCGCCCATTCCAACGCGCGGCCATCCTGGTGATGGTCGCGTGTGGTGCCTGGGCGCCACCGGCGCACGGGCAGACGATGACGCCGGCGGAGGTGATCGACGGCTATTGCGGGTGGTGTCACACCGCCTCCAAGCGCTCCGGTGGCTTGTCGCTTGACGGCTTTGATCCCGCGCACGCGTCAGCGCGACGAGACACGGCCGAGCGTGTCGTCAAGAAACTGCGCGCCGGCCTGATGCCTCCCCCTGATGCGGAGCGGCCGGATGCGGCCACGCTGCAACGGATGATCGTGCTCATGGAGGCCGGGCTTGACCGCGACCGGGACGCCCTGGTTCCCGCGTCTCCTCAACTGTCGCGTCTGAACCGTGCGGAATACGCCGCTGCAGTCCGCGACCTGCTGGGTGTCTCCATTGAGCCGGCGGCATACCTTCCGGCCGATACCATCAGCGCGGGCTTCGACAACATGTCGGACAGCCAGCGCATTTCGCCGTTGCACATTCGTGGCTATCTCCGCGCTGCGGCGCAGGCCAGCACAGAGGCCACCATCACGGGGAGTGCCGCACGCGCGCGACTGGTCACATGCCGGACCGACTCCCCGGCGGCCGCCGCTGCCTGCGCCGAGCAGATCTTGCGACGGGTCATGAGCCGTGCGTATCGCGGCGCTGATATTCAGGTTGACCTGTCAGCGCTCATGGTTCTCTACACCCGTGGCGCGGCAGACGCCGGATTTGACGCGGGACTCCGGCTCGGACTGCAGGCGATTCTCGTTAGTCCGCGGTTCCTGCTGCGCGCACCCGCCAACACGCCGGGCATCACGCTCGCGTCGCGACTGTCCTTTTTTCTCTGGGGTGCGCCGCCCGACGAGGCGCTGGTGGAGACGGCCCTCCGCGGCCAGCTCGAATCAGATCCCCAACTGATGGTGGCCGCCCGTCGTTTGCTGGCCAACCCCCGCGCCGACGCGCTCGCCGATCGATTTTTTGCGCAATGGCTCCGCCTGCAGGACCTGCCCGAATCCCCGCTTGGAGCGTTGATGCGTGAAGAGACGCGGCTGTTTGTCGCCGATCTCATTCGCCGTGACCGTCCGATCCTCGAACTGCTGACCGCCCGCGAGTCCTTCCTCAATGCACCGCTCGCGAGCCACTATCAAATCCCGGGCGTGCAAGGTCAGGCGTTCAGACGTGTGGCGCTGCCGGCGTCGCGGCGGGGCATTCTGAGCCAGGGCAGTGTCCTCGCCTCAACCTCGCTGGCCGACCGCACCTCACCGGTCCTGCGCGGCAAGTGGCTGCTCGAAGTGCTGCTGGGCACAACACCTCCGCCACCTCCGCCCAACGTGCCGGCACTCGAAGACTCGACACGTCCGACACGCGACGGCCTGGGTCTCACCGTCAGGCAACGACTCGAAGAACACCGGCGCAACCCGCAATGTGCGTCGTGCCACCGCGTGATCGATCCGCCCGGCCTCGCCCTGGAGGGGTTCGATCGCGAAGGCCGGCTCCGCTCATCCGACAACGGTGCGCCGATCAGCACGGCCACCGTCTTGTTTGATGGCGCCGACATCGATGGCCTCGAGGGACTGGTGCAGGTTCTCGTCCGCAAGCAGGACGTGGTGATCCGCACATTCACCGAGAATTTGCTGAGTTTTGCGATCGGTCGGCGGTTGGCCGCTGAAGACATGCCCACCGTTCGCGCCATCGTCGCCGCCGCCTCGCGAGGGGACTACCGCATCTCAGCGTTTGTTGAAGCCATTGTCACCAGCCCCTTGTTTCGCGCGGGTGCGCAGACACCGTAGGTCACCCATGTATCTGACACAACGATCGCTGCCGCGACGCACGTTCCTTCGGGGTCTGGGTGCGGCCGTGGCGCTTCCCATGCTTGATGCGATGACACCGGTACACACGCGGTGGTCGCCGCGGCGGGCGAAAGCCCCGGTCCGGCTCGTGTGTATCGAGATGGTGCATGGCGCCGCCGGTTCGGCCGAACGCGGCGCTGCCCAATTTTTGTGGTCGCCTCAGGCGACCGGCACATCGTTCGACCTGTCACCGACCAGTCTCAGATCGCTGGCTCCGTTCCAGCGCGCGCTCACCATCATCAGCAACACCGACGTGCCGAGTGCGGATCCGTATGAGGCCAGGGAGATCGGCGCTGACCACTATCGCTCGACGGCGACGTTCCTGACGCAGGCGCCGCCGCTCCGCACCGACGGCGCCAACGTCGAAGCGGGTACGTCACTGGACCAGCTTGTGGCGCAACGCATCGGCGCACAGACGCCCATCCCATCCCTGCAACTCAGCATTGAACCGACCGACCAGGGCGGCGGCTGCCTGTATGGCTATTCGTGCCTCTATACGGACACGTTGAGTTGGGCATCGCCAACGACACCGTTGCCGATGATCCGCAACCCTCGCGTGGTTTTCGATGAATTGTTCGGGGTGCTGGGAACGGGTGCCACGCCGGAGGAGCGCCGGGCGCGCAGGCGTGACGACCGCAGCATTCTTGACTGGGTGGGATCGGCGATAACCCGGCTGACCCGGGAACTGGGTGCGGGCGATCGGGTGCGGCTTTCCGGGTACCTCGATGCGGTCCGAGAGGTGGAGCGGCGCATTCAGTCCGTGGAGAAATTCAGTGACAGCGGTGAGACACGCGCCCTGCCTGCGGCACCGGCCGGGGTCCCCGACTCGTTTGGTGAACATGTACGGCTGATGTTTGACCTGCAGGCTCTGGCGTTTGCCTCCGACCTCACGCGAGTGGTGGCCTTCAAGCTCGGCCGGGATAATTCAAACCGGTCCTACCCCGAGAGCGGCGTGGCCGCTGGGTTTCATCCACTCTCGCACCACGGCAGCCGGGACGACCGGTTGCGGGACTTCGCGACGCTGAACGCGTACCACGTCAGTCAGGTGGCCAGCTTCCTTGCGACGTTGCAGGCGATGCCGGACGGTGACGGCACCATGCTCGACCAGACACTCGTGCTGTACGGATCACCGATGGGCGACTCCAATCTGCACAATCACAAGCGGGTCCCGTTTTTTCTGGCCGGGCACGCCGGAGGCGCCGTGACCGGCGGTCGCCACTTGTCTGCGCCACCCGGCACCACGCTCGCCAATGTGATGCTCAGCGTCCTGCATGCGATGGGTCTCGACGATGTGAGCAGCTTTGGTGACAGTGACGGCGCGTTCAGTCTGAACGCGTGACGATCGATCACCGCCGCCGTGTCCAGCCGTCGGCGCCGAACTCCCACGTGTCTCCGGTGGCGACGCCCGCGCGCCGTGGTCCGCCGCCGTAGATAACCAGGACTCCGCGCTGCTCGTCGAAGACAGCGCCCGGCATGAATCGCGCGACCGGGCCGCGCTCCGCAGGCAGCGAGCGCCAACCTTCCGCCGTCCATTCGGCGGCAATACCTCCCAGCACCTCGCCGATCATCAGCATGCGACCGTGCGTCGAATCGCGCACGAGCACGGTGTGGCTGCTTGGCAGCCCCTCGGGCATGACCCGAGTCCACGCACGGTCACGCCACCGCCAGACATCACCGACCTTGCCCGTCTGCGTCACTCCGCCAACAAGCATGACGCCGCCCCCGTCGAATTCGAGGGCGTGATGCACGCGCCCAATCGGCCCCGGCCCCTGATGCCGCTGCCACACGGTGCCATTCCACGTCCAGACGTCATCCGGAAACTCGTCCCGCTCGTTCGCGCCGCCGAACAACACCGACTCCCGTCGTTGGGCGTCGTAGCTCATCCTGGTGTGGTGCCTGAAGCCGGGACCCGTACCGTCGATGCGGCGCCAGCCTGCGGTCACACTCCACTCCCACGTGTCGTTGTAGTAGGTGTTGCGATCGCCCTTAGTCCCGCCGTAGACGACGATCACATCGCGCAGGGAGTCGTAGGCGACGCCCGCAAGCTGACGCGGCGCGGGACCCGGATCGCCAAGTGGTGTCCACGTGGCGCCGTCCCACGACCACAAGCGGGACGGCCGCTCGAGGTCTGGCCCCGCTGCTGATGGCACGAGACCGGTGTCGAAGAGCACGACGCGTTTGAGGCCCGCGTGGTAGACAAGACTGTGACCGGGTCCCGGCGGTGGCTGCTGCTCCTGTGACGGGACCTGCGGCTTGGCGAACATCGCGTCGGTGAGCGGCACATTCACCGCCAGGGTCTTGATCATCGCGCGCCAGGTGCCGTCTGGTGACGACACCCAGCGGGGATGATGGATACCTTCGTGCACGAAGTCCCACGGCCCTGACGCCGTGCCTGCGTCGTTGGCGTGGGCGCCGAAGGCATAGGGCTCGCCTTTGGCATCGAGCGCGAACCAGAGGATGCGCGCGCCATTCTCGTGAATTTCCAGGCGCCGCTGCGCGTTGATCGACAACGTTAACGCAGCATCACGCGCGGCCACACGGTGCAACGTCCGGTAGACATGACCGGCATACCACAGCATGTCTGTCTTCATCAGGTCATCCGGCACGTTCTGGATGACACCGGCGCGCGTCAGCATCCAGCTTTGAGGACCGTCGATGACGCGCACGACCTTGAGATTGGGACCAGTCGTGTCAATCCGAAAGCGCGGCTGGGTGAAGTCCATCGTGATGACCACACGCAACACGGTCGGATCCTCGACGAGGTTTTGTTGAGAGTCATTGACCGTGTTGGTGACGGCCGCCCAACGCGCGCGACCGCCGATGGCGGCGAGCAGGCGCTCGGCCATGTGTTCCGGTGTCTCGGCCGCCTGCGGGGCGAAGGCCGAGATGACGATGAGGCTGACAGCAAGTCCGGCGAGTGGCATCACTACGGAGGATCTAGCAGGCCGCAACACCGGTGTCGACATCTTTGGGACGAGTGCCGTGTCACTCGCCACGGAGAATCGCCACCACGTTGGCATCTGACGCCCGCAACACCGGCAGCAATGTGCCAGCGACCGACGTCAGGACCGCCACGCCGACCGCGATGACAAGGCTCGGGATGTCACGGGCGGCCACGCCGTAGATCAGCTCGGCAAACATCGGTGCTGCCGCGATTGACAGACCCACACCCACGGGCAGCGCCGCCAGCAGCACCACGGCGCTCGTGCGGCTGTGATGCCAGATCACCTGCCCGCGCGACGCGCCGAGCGCTGTGCGAATCGCGGTCGACCGTCGGCGGTGAAACACGATGAACGAGAGCACCAGATACAGTCCGAACGCTGACAGCAGGCCTGCGAACAACGCAAGGAACGTCACCAGTCCCGTGACAGCCATGACCGTACTGGTCGCCGCAGTCACGTTGTCAGTCAACATGCCGAGCGGGGTAATCGCGCGTCCAGGACCGACCTCACGAATGGCCTGAATGATGTCCGTCTGTCGGTCCCGAATGTCCCCATGACCTCGCACGGCAACGATCGGAGAGGGCCCGAACAGGTTGCCGCGTGGAGCGTAGACCTGCGGGCGCACCGCCCGGCCCACCTCGATGATCCGCGCGTGACCAACCACGCCGACAATGCGCGCATTGCCGAGGCCGCCCCAGCCAAGTCGAAGTGTCTCCCCGATGACATCCGCCTTTCCCGGGAAGGCCTGCCTCGCCAGCGTCTCGTCAACGATGATAACGGGTTGCCCTGTGGCGTCCTCCTGATCGGTGAAGTCCCGGCCCTGCAGGATCGGGATGCGCATGGCCGCGAAGTACCCGGGTGTCACACCCTGGTAGTTTGCACTGGGATCAAAGTTCGGCGCCTTGGAGAGGTCGGTCTCGTATCCGGCCATCATGGTGAGTCCGCTCAGTGGCGCATTGGTGACCACGGCGACATCAGTGACACCAGGCACCGCTTTGATTCGATCGCGCAGGCGCTGGTAGAGCAACGCCCGGTCAGCGTTGGTTCTGAACGCGCGGAATTCAAATGGGACGGCGAACGTCAACACGTTGGCGTCGTAGCCCAGATCGACGCGCCTGAGTGCGGCCGCACTCCGTGCCAATTGCACGCAACTGAATGCCATCACCACAGTCAACGCGATTTGCGCGCCAACCAACACGAGTCTCGACCCCGCCGACTCGGCCTTGCCGCCCTGTGCTGAACCCGACCGGATCGCGCGAATGAGTGTGCCCCGGGCGATGCGCCAGGCTGGCAGCAGGCCTGCACCGACAAAACCCAAAACGGCGAGCCCGGTCGCGTACGCGACAAGATCCCACCCAAGGTGTATCTCGTCCCACCGGGGCACCGTGCGTGGAATGACGTCACGAACCACCGCGACCGACACCAATCCAGCGAGTGCGCCAACGATGGCACCCAACACGCCGAGCACCAGGCTCTCGAGCAGCAGATCCAGAATCAGTGCACGCCGAGATGCGCCGAGGGCTGTCTTCACCGCCAATTCCGTGTCCCGCGTACGGAGGCGGGCGACCACAAGTGCCGAGACGTTGGCGAACGCGATGACCAGCATCAGCAGGACCGCACCGACCGCCGCTCGTAGTGCGGGCTTGGTGGTGCGGGTCATGTCATCCAGTGCGGGAGACAACGTGAAACGGAGCGAACCCGCACGGTAGTTCGCCGCAAATGCTGTTTGCAGGTTCGCCGCAACCACATCCAGTCCCTGCTGCGTGTGCTCGTAGCTGCTGTCATGTTTGACTCGAACAAGCGTGGTGTTGAACCAGGACCCCCTGTTGTACTGCAGCCGGAACGGCACGTAGAAATCGATCCGCTGGGGCACGCCACGGCCGGTGACGAGCCTGAATCCACGGGGCAGCACCCCAATCACCTCGTACGAAAAGTCATCGACCTTGATGACGCGCCCGAGTACTTCCGGATCGGCGCCGAAGTGTGTCTGCCACGTATCAAAGTCAATCACCGTCCGCTGGGTGGCAAACACCGGCAGCGGCGGAGGCGGGGCGCCAGGCACCAGTGGCGCTGGTGGAGGCAGCGGCGGGGGGATGTCGTCCTCCGTGAACAAACGCCCCAGCACAGGCGAGACGCCCAGCATCGGCAACATGCCCGTGGTCATCGAGATCAGTTTCAGCGAGACCTGATTGTCAGCGGATCCAAACGAGACGTCGTTGACACGCTGCGCGACTTCCACCGCCTCAAACAGTCCCGCCGTGCGAAAGTCGATACCTTCAGCCATCGTGAGGCCGGGGTGCATCTGCAGTTGGCCGAGACTGACGCGAATGATGCCGACCCGATCCGGGTCGTGGTACGCGAGTGGTCGCACCAGCACGCGTTCGACGAGTGAGATCATGGCCGCAGCCGGCCCGATGCCAAGGCCGAGGATCAACACCACCGAGCACGTGTACCGCCACTCATGTCGCAGACGTCGCGCCGCCTGTTGCAGACCCAGACCCAGTCGTTCCACTGCTGCCTCCTGTTCCTCGAGCACGGTAGACCATGCAAAAACCTGACGAAAACCGGCCTGGTCCCAGGGGCGAATACCAGGGACAAGCGGCGTGGGCGAGGGACAAGCGGCCTGGTGTGTGCGCCTGTTGATTCGGCGTCGAGTCTTCGCGTACGGTTCGGCGATGCGGAAGGGGCGGGTGAGCTGGGCGATTGTCATGATCGGGTGTGTCGGGGCTGCGGCACTGATCACCCTGATCGACGCCAGCCGCAACTATGTCGCGTACGTGCTCATTGAGCGGCCCATGCCATTTCTGGACGCGCTGCGCTTTGCCGCACCCAGTTGGATCCTGGTCGGCCTGTTGGCACCGCTGCCGCTGTTTGTGACGCGGCGGGTTTCCATTGATCGACAACACTGGCGCGCGCCGTTGGCGATACACCTGGGCGGAGCCCTGCTGTTCTCCATCAGTCACATCGTCGCCACGGCTGTCTATCTGTCGTGGGCATCGTTTTCCAACTTCACGGGGGTCATCGGCAAGACCAGCAACGCGTTCATCGTCGACATGATTCTGTACGCGGCGATCGCGGGTGTGGCCCACGCGTTCCAGTACTACCGGCACGCGCGTGAACGTGAGCTTGCGGCCAGTCAATTACAGGCGAGTCTGACCGAGGCTCGACTCGATGCGCTCCGGGGCCAACTCAACCCCCATTTCCTGTTCAACACACTGAATGCGATCTCCACGTTGGCGCTCGAGGGCAACAAGGATCAGGTCGTCAGAACACTCGGCTATCTCAGTGAGCTCCTGAGGGCCTCACTGGACGACGGGCGGCCTCAAGAGGTCCCGCTCGACGATGAGCTCGATTTGTTGGACCGATATCTGGCCATCCAGAGAATTCGACATGGCGAACGCCTGGTGATCGCCATTGATGTTGAGTCGTCGGTGAAAGACGCGCTCGTTCCGGGCATGATCCTGCAGCCGCTGGTGGAGAATGCGATTACTCACGGTGTGGCCCGGGTGCCCGGAAAGGGCACGGTGCGGATCCGCGCCTGGGCCGAGGGCGACAACTTGCGTCTTGAGGTCTGCGACACCGGACCCGGATTTGCCGCGCCGGCCGTCGCCGGCATCGGTGGCTCCGGGATTGGACTGACCAACACACGCGCACGACTGACGCAACTCTACGGCACCCGCCAACGTCTTGAGATGAGTGCCGGTGACACGGGGGGCGCATGCGTCTCCATAACCATGCCGCTTCGGCGATCGGGTTCGCGGTGAACGAGAGTATCCGAACACTGGTGGTGGACGATGAACCGCTGGCGAGGCGTGGCTTGCGGGTCCGCCTTGAACGGGAATCCGACTTTGAGGTGGTCGGGGAGGCGGAGGACGGCGAGTCGGCGGTGGCTGCGATCCTCGCGCATCGGCCTGACCTTGTGTTCCTTGATGTGCAGATGCCTGGTTTCGACGGCTTCGACGTCGTCACACGAACCGTCGGCGCACATCTACCCAGCATTGTCTTTGTGACCGCGTACGACCAGTACGCGATTCGGGCGTTTGGTGTGCACGCTCTCGACTATCTGCTCAAACCGATTACGCATCGCCGTTTTCAGGAGGCGTTGCACCGCGTGCGTGCGGAACGGGATCTGACCGTGAAGGCTGAGACAGCTGACCGGCTCCGTGCACTTCTTGACGCCAGAACGGAACTGGGAGCGGCCGCGCCTGGAGAGACCATTCCAGCAAGTGACGCCCAGTACGCCACACGACTCACCGTGCGTGACGGGGAACGGTTCTTATTGCTGCGCACTCAGGACATCGACTGGATCGAGGCCGCCGCCAACTATCTGCACCTGCACGTGGGCACGAGGACGTATGAAATGCGCGCCACCATGCAGGACATCGATCGCCGCCTGGATCCGCAACAATTTGCGCGCGTGCACCGATCCACCATCGTGAATCTCGATCGTGTGAAGACCATTACTCCAGACTGGCACGGCGACTACGCAGTCGGGCTGACGACAGGGGCGACCCTGCGACTCAGCCGCAGGTACCGCGACCGCGTATTTCCCTGATCCGCGCGGCGAGGCGCAGACATCACGGCGTGAACCCGGCGTGTATGTCGTCCCTACTTCACGCTGAACATCGTGTCGTCGATCGCGATGTTGTGTTCGACCGTCTTGAGTTTGATGGTCACGGTCTGCACGCCGGCCATGTTCACGACACTGAACGGCACTTGCACCCCGTCCACGGCGCGATAGTCGCTCGCGGCAACCGACTGCTCGATCTCACCCTGGTCCGGCGACATCACGCGGGCGACGGATTTGACGGTCAGGTACGTCTGCGGGTCGAGGTACATCTTGGACGCCGGGCCGGCCTTCGGCGTGACCTGAAGGACGATCAGTTCCTTGCCGTCAACCGTCTCCTTCGGAAGCACCTCGATCTTTGTGCCCTGCTCCTTGTAGGTCAGCAGCGAGGTCGGGAACACGTTGTTGCGCATCCCGGCGAGCTGATCGCCGGTGATCTCGGTGTCGCCCTGCAGCGAGTTCTTGGCCACGCCCGCGGTGCCGTCGAAACGCTGATCAATCACCATCGACTCGTTCATGCCCATGGGTGTGAGGTCAAGCGTGACAAGCGTGCGCGACTTGTTGGGCGCCTTCGCGTAGGTCTCGACCGGTCCGGTCAGGTCGCCACCGGGTGTAGCGATGGTGACGGTGCCGACGGCCTTGCGTGACGTGAGTTTGCCCAGCGCTGCGCGGCCACCAAGGGCCGCCAGGTGCTTTTCAATGATTTCGTCAGCGGTCTGCGGCGCCGCAAATGTCGTCAACGTCGGAAGAATAAGAAGGGACAGCACTAGCGCGAGGCTCATTTTTTTCATGGCTATTCCATATACGAACACAGTCACGTCCAGTTCCGGAAGCCTGTAACCTTTACAGGTGCCCAGCCCAGCGTATCCAGCCGCCCGAACGGTGGCGCAGGTTGTTCGCGACAATTTCGCCAGATTCCTGGCGACCGCCCGCTCACAGGGTCGAATTGACCTTGGACCCGAACCCGACGCCCGCGACATCGAAGCGATCATCGACACGGCGTTCTGGGCCAGCCTGCGCCGCGAAGAAGGCGTCACCCCGACGATTTCCCTGGCGTTGCTGCCACCATCCGAAGCAGGGCAGGCGCTGACGTTCTCCACGCCACTGGCCCTTCGGCCGGCAGCGCTCGCCAAGCTGGCGCCGGCCGTTGAACGACCGGGCATCCACCTGGGCGTGTGGCGCCAGAATGGTGAACTGACCGTCTGGGGCACGACACGAAGCATTCCGGCGTTTTGTTTTGTGCTGGAAGTGATCGGGTCCGGCCTGCTGGTGATCAAGCACCGCAGCGAGCCCTTCGGCAAGTTCGTGAACATCGCCGTGCTCGAAGGTGATCAGGTCAAGATCGTGGACGAAGGCACGTCGGCCACGCCCGATTGCCCAGGCATGTTGAAGTCGCTGCTCGGGCACGTCACGCCACCAGGCGCCGAAGAGTCAGTCAACGTACTCGTGCATCTCGCGGCGTCGATGCGAGCGCACAAACGCGGCGGCGCATTGCTTGTTGTGCCGGACGGTGCGCCCAGTCGTGGAGCCGCCTGGCGGGAATCCATCGTGGAGCCGATCCTGTACGACGTCGAACCGGACTACGACGAACTGGCCAGCCTGATGCGACGTGAACCTGACGAGCGCCGGACGCCGGAATGGCAGGATGAACTGCGGCGCGCCGTGGATGCCACCGCCGGCCTCACGGCAGTGGACGGTGCGACCATCATCAGCCGGACCTACAGCCTGCTGGCGTTCGGCGCCAAGATCACGCGACGCAAGGGGCACCCACAGGTCGAGCGCGTGTTGCTCACCGAACCCATCGAGGGCCACCAGCCACAGACGGTGACGCCTGCGCAGCTGGGCGGCACCCGTCATCTTTCAGCCGCGCAATTTGTGCAGGATCAGCCGGACACTCTCGCGATGGTCGCGTCGCAGGATGGAAAGTTCACGGTGTTCCTCTGGTCCCCGTGCGACAACATCGTGCACGCGCACCGGATCGAAGCGTTACTGTTGTGACGTGTCCGACCCTCGGACCTGGTCGGTGAACCGCTCAATGTCGTCGGCCGAAACGGCAAGCTCCATCAGCGTCTGCCTGACCATCTCGACACCACCTTCAAGCTCCGGCCTGACGATGTCGTGAACGCCACGTGATCGCAGCACGTGACCCGCGGCCCACGACGAAGCACGCGCCACGATGTGCACATCAGGCGCGTAACGATGGATGGCCTCGACCACCATCTGCGTCACGGTGTCGTCCGGCACCGTGATGACGACGACCCGGGCGTGTTGTAAATGGGCGTGCTGCAGGATCTCCGAGTCTGCCGCGTCGCCATACAACACCGGCACGCCGAGGTCCCTCAGTTTCTCCAGACGTTCGGGGCTCGACTCCACCACAAGGCGCGGCGTGCCCATTTGTCCAAGCACCTCAGCCACATGCCGTCCCACGCGACCGCAGCCGACGATGACGACGTGGTCGCGAAGTCCGTCAGGAATCGGCGGCGCCACAATGCCATCCTGATTCACCCGCCGCCACAGCTGCGGGAAACCCTTGAGCCACCGCTCGAGTGGCGCAATCGTCCGGAACATCAACGGGTTCACGGAAATCGACACGATCGCCGTGGCGAGAATCAGGGAATACTGCGTCGCGTCCAGCAACCCGAGCGCCACGCCGCTCTGACCAACCACAAACGAGAACTCACCAATCTGACTCAGGCCGGCCGCGACGACGAGTCCCGTGCGGGCTGGATACGGAAACGCGAAGCTGACGATCGCACCGAAGACGTATTTGCCGACAATGACGAGGAGCGAGAGCGCAAGAATTTGCGGCCAGTACTGCGCCATCTCGAACGGATCCACCAGCATGCCGACCGACACGAAAAACAGGACGGCGAACGCCTCCCGGAAGGGGAGCAGTTCCGCGGCGACCTGATGACTGAGCGGTGATTCGCTGACGACCACACCGGCGACGAACGCGCCAAGCGCAAGCGACACGCCGAAGAACTCCGCGGATGCGAGCGCGGTGCCGAGGGCAATCGTGATGGCCGCCAGCACAAACAGTTCACGTGACCGCGTGTGCGCGACCCGAATCAGAATCATCGGCACCAGCCGGTTGCCCACGACCAGCATCGCAACGACGAATACCGCGGCCTTTATCAGGGCAAACCCGGCTGTCACCAGGCCCGCATCGTCTCCGCCCGTGGCCAATACGGGCAGCAGCACGAGGATGAGAATCGTGGCGATGTCTTCGACCACAAGCCACCCGACGGCCGCTCGACCGGCCGGGGTGTCGAGTTCAGCCCGATCCATGAGGTTCTTCAGCAGCACGACGGTGCTCGCGACCGACAAGGTCACGCCGAGCACCACCGCCGACCCCTGGTTCCAGCCCCAGAACCGTGCGAGCAGGTATCCGGCGCCGCCCCCGAGCGCCATGTGAATCAGCGACCCTGGAATCGCTGCATGCCGCACGCGCCACAGGTCTTTGAACGAGAAGTGCAGTCCGACCCCGAACATCAGCAACACGACGCCAAACTCGGCGAATTGATGGATGGCCTCGATGTCACCAACCCAGAAGGGGGACTTCGGACTGATGGCGAGTCCCGCGAGCATGTACCCGACGATGGTCGGGATGCCCAGCCGTCGCGCCAGCAACCCCGCGGCCAACGCGAGACCGAGGGCAATGGCGATGTTGGTCAACAGGGGCAAATGCATTGGGAGCTTCGATTATGCCGCAACCGAACACCTCCCTTGACCGTCTGATAGGGTTGGTTTGACGATGCCGGGGTCTGGATGAGGACGTGATGACAAGGATCAAGATCGGAAGCGTTGCCGTGTTGTTGGCCCTGGCGGCCGGGTCAGTGGTGGCCATGAGCAGCGAGGCGCAGGGCGACCTGGACGCCTTCATGCAGAAAGTCATCGCGCGGCGCGATGACAACTGGAAGAAGTTTCAGCAGTACGTGCTTGATGAACGCGAACAGATCGAGCTGAGAGGCCCGGGCAAGCTCCCGATCTGGGGTGAGCGGCGCGACTATACCTGGTATTTGCGCGACGGGTTTTTTGTACGGAGCCCCCTCAAATTTAATGGCGTGACGTTGAGTGAGGAGGAACGTCGGAAGTACGAGGATCGCTTCCTGCAGTCCGAAAAACGTCGAGACGCTCGTCTCCGAGCGGCCGCGAAGCCCGGAGAGGCGCCACCGGAGCGCGCGGCGGCGGTCGAGGCGGCTGCGCCGGAGGACACGCAGGGCCTGATTCGCCAGACCCGAGAACCCCAATTCATTTCGTCGGCGTACTTCTTGAAGTTCAAGTTCGAGGAAGGCAAATACGCGCTGGTCGGCCGCGAGACGATCGACGGTCGCGAGTTGCTGAAGGTTGAGCACTACCCGGCGATGTTGTTCTCGAAGGAACAGAACTCGCGTCAACACCGGCGCGACATGGACATCAAGCGCAAGGACGACAACTACGAGGCCGAACTCGAGAAAATGCTGAACAAGGTGTCGATCGTGACCTTGTGGATCGAGCCCTCGACGCATCAGATCGTGAAATACGACTTCAACAACGTCAATCTCGACTTCCTGCCAGGCGCGTGGCTCGTGCGCCTCACGGACGCGAAGGCGTCCATGGTGATGCATCAGCCGTTTCCCGATGTCTGGCTGCCGAAGAACATCGAGATGTATTTCGCGATGATGCTTGCGATCGGAGAATTCGACGCGCGGTACCGCATCACATACGACAACTACAAATTGGCGACGACCACCGCGAGGATCAAGTAAGTGATCGCCGCGCTTGTGCTGGTGCTTGCCGTGGTGTCGTCGCCGGTGTCTGTGTTCCAGGCGCAGGGCGAAGTCATCGCCGAGATTCGGGTGCACGGCAATCACGTCACCCCGACAGAAGACGTCCTCAAGGTGGCCGGAGTCACGACCGGGTCGCCGTTCACAGCGTCAACGCTGCGTGATGTCGAGAAACGCCTGAAGGACAGCGGAAAATTCGAAGGCGTGGAGGTGTTGAAGCGCTTTGCCTCTATCACCGACGCCAGCCAAATCACCCTTGTGATCATCATCAACGATGGCGCCGCGCGCGTGGAGTTCGAGCGCTTGCCGGATGGCGAAGAAGTCGCGCGCGTCGTCCGCCGGGGGTGGACCGACAACCTGATGTATCTGCCGATCCTCAATGGGGAAGACGGTTACGGCCTGACCTATGGCCTCACGACGTCGCTGGCCGACGTACTTGGGGAGCGCAGCCGGGTGTCGGTGCCGTTGTCGTGGGGCGGCACCAAACGGGCGGCGGTGATTGTCGAGAAAAACTTCGCCGGCGGTCCGTTCTCCCGCATCGAAATCGGCGGGGCGATCCAGCGCAAGAAGAATCCCGCGTTTGAGATCAACGACGATCGTAAGAAGGCATGGGCACGCGTGGAACGCGCGGAGGGCTCGCTGCGAGTCGGCGCCACAGCCGCGTGGGACTCGGTCGAGTTCGACGCCATCACGGATCAGTTCGGGACGTTTGG
>CAZLJG010000030.1:0-11579 GCA_964559545.1 uncultured Solibacteraceae bacterium
GATCTCACCGCGATGCGTACTTCTCCGGGGTCTTCTCGAACGTAGCCTTGCACGCGGGACTGCAGAAGTAATAGGCCTTGCCTTTATGGATCACCGTCGCTGCCGCCGTCGCCTCATTCACCTGCATGTCGCAGACAGGATCTTTCACCATGAGCCACCTCCAACGAGTTCGTACACTAACACTCGCTGCAGACGACCTTCGCACCAGTCACATCCCAGCAATCGATAATTAACAAAGATTAACAATGCGCGCGACCTTTGTTGACAATTCAACACCGCTGAGAAAAATCCCGCGATACTGCCGGTGCGATAGTGATGACAATGAGCGTTCTCTTCATTCGGCGGAACAAATACACACGGCACAGAACCTGCACTGCATAAAGACGATGCGTTCCCTGTTGTCCTTGCGTGGCCGATTCGCGGCACTTGTCTTGCTCGTCGCGCTCGTTGTTCCGAGCGGGCTGGTGGCGGCCGATACGGCAACTGCGCATCAGGAGTGTGAACAAGAGGGACATACGTGCGGGGCGTCGGCTCTCGTCGCCCCGTGTTGTTGCCACGCCGGTCCAGTCGCCCCCCCCGCGTCGACGACCACAGCGGCGGGCCGTCAGACCGTGACCAATGAGCACGCGTCGTTGGTGCAGGCTCCATTCCTCGTGGTTCCAACGGACGCTGACGGAGTGTCAGCAGCTGTTCTGCGCATGCACGCACCGCCTCACGGATATTACCGAGCCGATCTCTCCCTGCTCCTTTCCATCCTCCTCATCTGATCCGGCGCACACCATCTGGCCCGCAGCCGCCCAGGCAACATAAAGCCTACGGGTGTGTTGTGACCGTGTGATCCATACCAGCCCGATGGCTGGTGTGGGGCCGCGCTGTTCCCGAAGAAAGAGGATTCCATGTTCAGGTGTGTCTTTGTGTTGATGTTGTTGACGATGGCGCTGCCCGCCGCTGCGCAGGAGGGGCCTGTCGCATCGCCCCGATCGGAGTCGGGCGTGCTCGCCGCGATGGTCGCCGAACTCGAGCAACGCAATCCCGAGTTGGCCGCCGCGCGACGCGAAGTCGACATGCGCGTGGCGCGCATTGCGCCCGCCGGCGCACCGCCCGACCCCACCGTCAGCGCCGGGTACATGAGTGGCTTGCTGCGGCCACCGTTCTTTCCCTCGGCATCCACCCCCGGCGCATTCCGGCAAGTTGGCGTCTCGCAGGAGTTGCCCTATCCCGGGAAGCTTGCTCTCCGTACAAGAGTGGCCGCCACCGAAGCGGACATGGCGCGCTGGTCGTACGAGGACACCCGGCTGCGACTCATCGCTGATTTGAAGGCGGCGTATTTTGAGTACCTGCTGATTGACAGCACCCTTGCGATCGTCCAGCGCAATCGGACGGCGCTTGAGCAGTTTCGGGGGATCGCGGAAGCGAGATTCTCGGTCGGTAAGGCCTCGCAGCCGGATGTGCTGCGGGCGCAACTGGAATTGTCGATTCTACTCGAACGCCTGGCGTCGCTGGAACGTGATGGCGTCATGCTGCGCGCCGACATCAATCGGCTGCTCTACCGGCCGCAGGATACGCCCATTTCAGTGAAGGGGCCGATCTCCATCCGGCCGGTCGATCGAGCTGTTGAGGCGGCCCGGGCGCAAGCGGCCGATCGCTACCCCGCGATCAAGCGCGATGAACAGCAGATCACCAGAGGACAACAGGCCCTCGCGCTAGCGCGAAAGGAGCGCCTGCCTGATTTCGGCATCAACGTCACCACGCAAAAATTCGTCGGCGGCATGCCGTGGATGTACGGCGTTGACTTCATGGTGAAGGTGCCGATCTTCTGGCGTCGCAAACAACAGCCGATGGTCGCCGAAGCGGCGGCCGCGCTCGAAGGGGCCAACCGGATGCGTGAGAGCACGGTGTCAGACGTCACGGCCCGGGTCACGCAGGAGTACGCCGCGATGACGACCAGCCAACGGCTCATGGACCTGTACGGCGACAGCGTGCTGCCGCAGGCCCGTTTGGCGCTGGAGTCGTCGGTAGCCGCGTACGAGGTGGGCAACGTGGACTTCCTGACATTGCTCGCCAACTTCATCACCGTACTCAATTACGAGATCAGCTTCGAAGAACAGCAGGCGCGCTACCGCCAGGCGCTGGCGCGACTTGAACCACTCCTGGGCACCGAGTTCATTCGGTAGCGCCCGCCAGACGAGGACATCACGATGACTCATGACGAACAATTGCAGCCACCTCCCACGCCGGCCGAGACCGCGCGTCAGGACTGGAAGGCGGGCGGCCGCCGCCGGCCAGTGTTGGCGTACACCATCGTGGCGGTGCTGGCGTTGGCGGCCGGCATCGGCCTGACGTTTGCCGCCCTTCGCGTCTGGCCCGCGTGGTCAGCGCCGGCCAGCGCCGGAGCCGCGCCCGCGCCAGGGGAACACGAGGCCATGGCGGCGGTCCCGCCAGACCCGCCATCGGAGACGGCCGTATTCATTTCCGCCGCCCGTCAGCAACTGATTGGTGTGCGTACCGCAGAGGTGACGCACCAGGCCCTCGAGACGACGATTCGCACCGTCGGTGTGCTGGCGTACGACGAGACCCGCGTCGTCGAGATCCACCCGAAGATCGCGGGGTGGGTCGAATCCGTGTCGGTGGACTTTGTCGGCAAGGCCGTCCGCCGCGGTCAGGCGCTGTTCAGCATCTACAGCCCCGACTTGGTAGCCACCCAGAAGGAGTACCTGCTCGCGCTCAGGGCGCAGGCGCAACTGGGCAGCAGCCGAATCGCCGAAACCCGTGAGGGCGCGGGGTCGATGCTGGCCGCGACGCGCGAGCGGCTGCGGCTGTGGGACATCAGCGATGCGCAAATCGCCGAACTGGAACGCACTGGGCAACCTCGCAGGACGATGACGCTCTATTCGCCGTTCGACGGCACAGTGCTTGAGCGCAACGCCTTCCCGGGCCAGTACGTGTCGCCCGAGATGAGCACGTTCAAGATCGCGGATCTCTCGACAATCTGGGTGCTCGGACAGATCTTTGAATACGAGGTGCCGCTGGTGAAGCTCGGCCAGGAGGCCGAGATTCAGTTTCCCTACACCCGGGCTGGCCGGGCGCTGACGGGCCGAATCACGTTCATTTATCCCGAAGTGGATCCGATGACACGTCGCGTCAAGGTGCGCATCGAATTCCCCAATCCCGGTCTGGAGTTCAAACCGGAATCCTACGTCACCGTCCTCATCCGTACCGGGGCCGGCCATCAGCTCGCCGTGCCGAAAGAAGCCGTTCTTGACGACGGGAACAAGCGCTACACCATTCTGGCGCTCGCGGACGGTTACTTTGAGCCACGACCGATCGACGTTGGTGAACCGGTGGATGCGTTTTACCCGGTTCTCGCAGGCCTCAAACAGGGCGACCGCGTCGTGACCTCCGCGCAATTCCTGATCGATTCAGAAACCAACCTGCAGGCGGCGATGCAGGCGATGGCGGGGATGCCCGGGATGGAAGCACCCGTGCCGACACCTGCGGCGGGGGGCGGACACGCCGGTATGGACATGCCCGGCGCACCAGTGACGCCGGGTGCGCCCGCGACACCGGCCGCACCACGCCTCGACATCGTGTTCCGCAGCCAGCCCGACCCGGCACGCGTGGGCAACAACGATCTCGATGTGATCGTGAAGGACGGCCAAGGCCAGCCGGTTACCGATGCCGTGGTTGAGGTGGTCTTTCTCATGGCGGCGATGCCCTCGATGGGGATGCCGGCCATGCGAAGCGCGGCGACGCTGACGCACGCCGGCGACGGCAGCTACCGCGGTGTGGGACAGGTGCTCATGGCAGGCCGTTGGGACGTGACGGTCGTGGTCAACCGGTCGGGTCAGCGCGCGGGTAGCAAGCGCCTGGCCATCGTGGCGCAGTAGGCGGCAAGGAGACCGACCGTGATTGAGAAACTCATCGCTTTCAGCGCCCGCAACGGGTTCATCGTCGTCATGCTCGTCATCGCGATTGTCGGCGGGGGCGTGTGGGCGATTCGCGCCACACCAATCGACGCGATTCCCGACCTGTCCGACGTACAGGTGATTGTCACTGCGAATTGGGAAGGCCGCAGTCCGACACTGGTCGAAGATCAGGTGACTTACCCGATTGTGACCGCACTCATCTCCGCACCGAACGTCAAAGTCGTTCGCGGGTTCTCGTATTTCGACGTCTCGTTCGTCTACGTCATTTTCGAGGACGGGACGGACCCCTATTGGGCGCGGAGTCGCGTGTTGGAGTATCTGAACGGCCTGCAGGGGCGGCTGCCCGGTGGCGTGCAACCGGTGCTCGGGCCGGACGCCACCGGAGTGGGCTGGGGCTTCGAGTACGCGCTGGTGGACCGGACGGGCAAGCACGATCTGTCGCAGTTGCGAACGCTGAATGATTGGTACGTCCAGTATTGGCTGCGGAGTGTGACCGGTGTCGCCGAAGTCGCTCCGGTCGGCGGGTACGTTAAGCAGTATCAAATCGAGGTCGATCCCAACGCGCTGCTGTCCTACAACATCTCCATTGACATGCTCGCGCAACGGGTTCGCGCGAGCAACAACGACGTCGGCGGGCGCGTCGTGGAGTGGACCGGACGCGAGTACATGGTCCGCGGCCGCGGGTATATCCAGTCGGTCAGCGACATCGAGCTGGTCAGTCTTGGGACGCAGCCGGACGGCACGCCGATTCTGGTCAAAGACGTGGCGCGCGTGCATCTGGGGCCTGACATGCGCCGCGGCGTGGCGGAGTTGAACGGGGAAGGCGATGTGGCCGGCGGCATCGTGGTCATCCGCTACGGCGTGGACACGTACGGCGTCATTGAGGAGATCAAACGGGCCGTCACGGAGAAGATTCAGCCCGCCTTGCCGGAGGGCGTGGAGTTCGTCACCACGTACGATCGATCGGAACTCATTGAGCGGTCGATCGACAACCTGACCGAGAAGCTCATTGAAGAGATGATCATCGTCTCGCTGGTCTGCGTAGTGTTCCTCTGGCACATGCGCAGCGCCTTCGTGGCGATCCTTACGCTGCCGCTAGCCATTCTGCTGTCGTTCGTGGCGATGAGGTACATCGGCCTGGGCTCGAACATCATGAGCCTCGCCGGCATCGCTATTGCCATCGGTGCGATGGTGGATGCGTCGATCATCATGATCGAGAATGCGCACAAGCACCTGGAACACGAGGCCGCCCGGCCGCCCGGGACACCGGCCAGGAGCCGCCTCGAGATTCTCACCGAGGCGGCACAGGAGGTGGGACGGCCGCTGTTCTTCTCCCTCCTGATCATCACCGTCTCGTTCCTGCCGATCTTCACCCTCGAGTCACAGGAGGGCCGGCTCTTTCATCCGCTGGCGTTCACCAAGACCTTTGCCATGGGCTTTGCGGCGCTGGTGTCCGTGCTGATCGTGCCGTATCTCATGGTGATCTTCATCCGCGGCAAGATCGCGCCCGAAGAGAAGAATCCCGTCAATCGGCTCCTCATTCGCGCCTATCACCCCTTCGTACGGTTCGTGCTGCGACACCGCACGATCACGCTCGTCGCCGCGCTCGTCGCGATGCTCAGCACCGTGCCGGTTTTCCTGAAGCTGGGGTCAGAGTTCATGCCGCCGCTGTATGAGGGCAGCCTGCTCTACATGCCGATCACGCTGCCCGGCGCTTCGGTACAGACCGCGCAGCAGGTGCTGGCGGTGCAGGACAAGATTATCAAGCAGGTGCCGGAAGTGGCGTCGGTGTTCGGCAAGGCCGGCCGCGCCAACACGGCAACCGACCCCGCGCCGCTCGAGATGATCGAGACCGTGATCAATCTGAAGCCTGAGTCCGAGTGGCGGCCGGGCATGACTTCAGAGCGCCTGATCGCCGAACTCGACGAGCTGGTGCGCCTGCCCGGCGTTGCCAATGCCTGGACGATGCCAATCAAGGCGCGGGTGGACATGTTGTCGACCGGGATTCGGACGCCGGTGGGTGTCAAGGTGTTCGGCCCGTCGCTGGATGTGATCAATGACATCGCCGCACAGGTGGAGTCGGCCATCAGCAGCGTCCGCGGCACACGTAACGCCTTTGCTGAGCGCGTCACTGGCGGGTACTACATCGACTTCACGATCAAGCGGGAGGCGATCGCCCGGTACGGCCTGACCATCCAGGACGTCGAGATGGTGATTGAGTCCGCGATTGGCGGCGCCAACATCACCACCACCATCGAAGGACGTGAGCGGTACCCGGTCAACGTCCGATATCAACGGCACTATCGCAGTGACATCAATACACTTCGGCGTACGCTCATTTCCACGCCCGGGGGCGCGCAGATTCCCATCGAGCAGGTGGCGGACATCTTCACGAGCACCGGCCCCACCGTCATCCGCACGGAGCAGGCGCAACTGCTGGGCTACGTGTATGTGGATGTCGCCGGCCGGGATATCGGTGGCTACGTCGAGGAGGCCAAGCGAGTCGTCGGCGAGATGGTCACCCTGCCCGAGGGGTACACGCTGGAGTGGAGCGGCCAGTACGAGTACATGGTGCGTGCCGCGAAGCGGCTGAAGGTCGTGATCCCGCTCACCCTGCTCATCGTCATCATCCTGCTGTATTTCAATCTGCGGAATCTCACCAAGATTGCCATCGTCCTGCTCGCGGTGCCGTTCTCGCTGATCGGGGCGTTCTGGCTCGTCTACCTGCTCGACTACAACTTGAGCGTGGCCGTATGGGTCGGCATCATCGCGCTCGCGGGTGTGGATGCGGAGACGGGCGTGATCATGTTGCTCTATCTCGACCAGGCGTACGACAAGGCCAAGAGTGCCGGCCGGATGCATTCCATGGCTGATCTTCAGGAGGCCGTCGAGGAAGGGGCCGTCAAGCGCATCCGGCCGAAGATGATGACGGTACTCGCGATTCTGCTGGGCCTGCTGCCCATCATGTGGAGTCACGGTGCCGGAGCCGACACCATGAAGCGGATTGCCGCACCCATGGTAGGCGGCGTCATCTCGTCCTTCCTTCTCGAACTTCTCATCTATCCGGTGATCTTCACGATTTGGAAATGGCGGAGTGAAGTCCGGCCCTCGTTGGCGGCCGCGCCCGCCGCATCCCCGCAACCACAGGAGTCCTGACATGTTTCGGCATTCACTCACGCTCGCCTGCATCGCTGTTGTCGTCGCGTTCGCGTCCGTTCCCGCCGCGGCTGACGCACAGCCGCCCTTTGAGCTGAGCGCTCGTCAGGACCGTTTCCTTGGAGGCACGCCCGGCACGCTGGTGATCGGCGACGGTGGCATCGAGTTCCGCACGCCGGATCGCACAAAGGCGCGTCACTGGGACTACGAGGCGCTGAAACAGGTACGCATACTCTCACCGACCCGGGTCACGCTCGAGACCTACGAAGATCGCGGCCGCCTCAGGTTCGGTGCGGACCGGGCGTACGCCTTTGAGGTGCCGGGCTCGATTCCGGAGTCGGTGGTCGCGTTCCTGCTGGAGCGCCTTGATCGACCGATCGTGACAGCGGTCATGCCGCCACTGCCCGCCATCGCCCTCTTCAGTGTCCCGGTCAAGAACGCGAGTGCCCGCAAGGGCAGCGATGGGACGCTCCTGCTCTACGACACGGGGATCGCCTACGTCACCGAGCGAGAGGAGCAGGCGCGGTTCTGGCGTTTTCGCGATGTCTACGGCGTGTTGACGCTGGACCGGTATCGACTCCAGGTGCTCGCGTACGAAGGCGGATCCGGCGAAACGCGCTCTTTCACGTTCGAGCTGAAAACCAGCCTGCCGCCTGGCATGTTCGACGCCCTCTGGCAGCGAGTCAATTCGCCGATCGGCCGGCAATAGAAAAGGAGTTCGCCATGAGCACACATAAGTCTCACGATGACAAACGAACGCGGCGCAATCAGTTCAAGCCGGAGCCGGCGCACCGCACCATGAGCCTGGGCACCGCCGTGACCGTCGTCGCAGGAGCCATTCTGCTGACAGCCTTGGTCTTCGTCATGACGACCCGCCAGCCCGAGGCCGGTGGGATCGCTACTGCGGTCGCGGCCGCCGGTGCCGATGTGCGGTTGGACGCCGCCCAGTTCGACGATGGGCAGGCGAAGTTCTTCACCTATACCAATGCCGCAAAACAGACGCTGAAATTCTTCGTGCTCAAGAGTGCCGACGGCGTGATTCGCGCCGCCTTCGACACGTGCGATGTCTGTTATCGCGCGCGAAAGGGCTACCGGCAGGCGGGCGACACGATGGTCTGCAACAACTGTGGCCAGGTCTTCCGATCGGTGGACATCAACGTCCTTCATGGCGGCTGTAACCCAGTGCCGCTCGACCGAACCGTCCAGGACGGGCAGGTGGTGCTGACCGCTGCCGCGCTGCAGGCGGGGGCTTTCTACTTCTGAGGCCGACCATGCAACTCCGACATATCGCCTTCGCCAGTCTCAACCGTCGCAAAGGCCGCTTTGCGTTCCTGCTCGTCGCCGTGACGCTGGGTGTCGGCACGGTCATCGCCCTGGTCTCGCTCTCGACGGCGATGCGGGCCGCCGTGAGCGATGAACTTGACCGCTTCGGCGCCAACATCATCGTGACGCCGAAATCGCAATCGATCAACCTCGCGTACGGTGGCCTTGATGTCGGCGACATTGCGGTGGATGCACGGGTGCTGTCCTCAGGTGACGCGGGGCGCATCCGCACGATTCCGAGTTCACGCAATATCAGCACCGTCGCACCAAAACTTGTCGGGACGGTCGAGATCGACGGGACGCGCGTGATCCTGGTGGGCGTCGACTTTCGCCAGGAACGCCGCGTGAGGGGCTGGTGGACCCTGGACGGCCAGTTCGCGACTACGAGCGATGACGTCATGCTTGGCGCAGACGTCAGCCGGATCCTGCACAAGCGCACGGGTGACACTCTGACGCTCGGCGATCGTCCGCGCCGCGTGACCGCCGTGATCGGCGCGACCGGCGCGGTCGACGATCAATCAGTGTTTGCCGATCTCGGCCTGGTGCAAAGTCGCCTCGGCCTGCCCGATGCCGTGAGCTTCATCGACGTCAGCGCCCTGTGTCGCGAGTGCCCAATCGAGGACATCGTCGCGCAAATCGGCGTCGTCCTGCCGCATGCCCGCGTGGCACCGATTCGTCAGGCTGTGGCGGCGCGCGAGAGGGCGGTACTGCAGTTCACGCGGTTTGCCTATGTGGTGTCCCTGGTGGTGTTGCTGGTCGGCGCCCTCGTAGTGTTGACGACGATGATGGCGTCGGTCACTGAGCGGACGCAGGAGATTGGCATTCTCAGAGCCGTCGGTTTTCGTCGCACACAGGTCGCCCGTGTGATTCTGCTCGAGGCCCTCGGTGTCACAGTGGTTGGTGGTCTGCTGGGATGGTTGAGCGGCACGGTGGCGGCGCGCGCGCTCGGGCCGGTACTGGCCGACCTCACCATCCCTCCTCCTGCGGACCTCGGCCTGCTGATCGTTGCCATCGCGCTCGCCGTTCTGCTCGGCACCGGCGGAGGCACATACCCCGCGCTGCGAGCGGCGCGGATGGATCCGTCGCAGGCCCTACGACACATTTAGGAGATTCCATGGCCCTGGTTGAACTACGGCACATCACGAAGGTCTACAACGGCGCGACCACACCGGTCGCCGCGCTTGATGGCGTGGACGTCACCATCGAGGAGGGTGAGTTCGTGGCACTGATGGGGCCGAGTGGGTCGGGCAAGAGCACTCTTCTGAGCATTCTCGGTGCCATGACACCGCCATCGAGTGGATCGGTGCGTGTCGACGACATCGACGTGTACGGGCTGCACTCCGAACGCCTCGCAGATTTTCGGCGCGAATACCTGGGGTTCGTGTTTCAGAGCCTGTTTCTCGTGCCCTACCTGACGGCGATCGAAAACGTAATGCTCCCACTGGCGGCCGCCCGCATGGCGGGAATCGCACAGCGAACGAGAGCCGTGGAGGCGTTGAACCGCGTCGGTTTGAGCGACAAGGCCACGCGCTTACCGCGCGATCTGTCTGGCGGAGAGCAACAACGCGTCGCCATCGCGAGGGCTGTCGTGAACCGTCCGCCGCTACTGCTCGCGGACGAGCCGACCGGCTGCCTCGACAGTGCGACGGGGGAGTCCATCATCGCGTTGTTCAAAGAGCTTCAGGGCAGCGGTCAGACGATCGTCATGGTGACGCATGACGTCGGGATCGCTTCGCATGCCGACCGGGTCATGACCCTGAAAGACGGTCGGCTGGCTTCACTGTCTCCATCACAACCCCGAAAGGTCGTTCAATCATGTTGCGCCTCATAACCATCGTCGTCTTTCTTGTCCCCTTGGCACTCTCTGCCGGACCGGCGTCCGCCCAGGTCGCTCCACATCATTCGCCATCGACCTCTCCGGTGTCGATTGCGGTCAGCGGCGGTCTGTCCGCGGCGTCGCGAGGGAACGGCGCCGCCGCAGGGCTGCAATTGACATTCGACATGACCGACCGGCTTGTGCTGGAGGCCGAAGGTGGACATCTCGGTGGCCGCAACGGAGCCGGTGGGATGTCTGGGACAGTGGCTCTGCTGGTGAACCTCGTCCCTGCGGGCGGCAAGACGGTGCCGTATCTGGTCGTCGGCGGCGGGCTCTATGGCGCGTCATTTGATCTGGATCGCGACCGGTTCTTCAGGCGGGTCTCTGAGGAGTATCCCGAAGGGACCCGGATGATCCCCATTACCGGCATGGGCGGTTTCGGGATGATGCAGGAATCGTACAACGGCCCCACGATGTGGACGGGCCCGTGGACGGGCAACACGGTGTCTCCGGATCACATGCCCGCGTTTTATGCCAATCGGTTGGGCCAGATGATGGTGCCAGGTAGCGGTGGGTGGGGCATGCGGTCATTCAACGACCCCGCCATCAGTCTGGGCGCAGGGGTCAGGCTGGAAGTGTCGCCGCGCTTTTTTGTGCGCCCGGATGCGCGCGCGCTTGTGGTCATTGCGAACGGCAGCACGTACACCGTTGGCGTCATGACAATCGGTCTCGGGTACCGGTTCTAGTCATTCCCGAGTTGAGGAGGCCCTATGAATCCCCTGTTCTTGGGTGGCTGGCGGCACGTGGCGGATGATGTCAGGCGTCTCACGAAGGGACTCTCGGCGCTGCCCGACGCGTGTACGTGCGGCCGCGTCGGCAACGGGTGCCCCGACTGCGAGGCGCAGCTCGGGTCGATTCGCGACGACGTGGACGAACTGGTGGACGCGACACTGCGATTCCTGCCGTTTGTGGAAAGCCAGGCCGAGGTGGCCGGTGATACTCGCGGGTCCGAGGGCGTCAGGGACCTGCGCCGGCAAGTGTGGTCCGTCGCCCAAGTCGCAGACCGCCAGGAGAGTGCGGCCGGGGAATGTCGTACCGGTTGCGGCGCGTCTCACGCGGACGGCATACGGGCGCTTGCGAGCGAGCTGGCCGTCACGACGACCGCCCTCGATGTGCACCTCCGCATGACCTCCGCAGTCACAACGCCGAGTCGCGTGGCGGGAGGGTGACGTGGGGCTTCGACTCAAGTTCAACCTCGTGATTGTGCCGCTGGTGGCGCTCATGACCGCAGCGATGGTTTGGCTCGACTATCGTCACGAGCTGGTCTCGGTCGTGGTGTCACACGGGGTCCATGGTGG
>CAZLJG010000030.1:11679-18656 GCA_964559545.1 uncultured Solibacteraceae bacterium
GCCGGCACCAGCGTGCGCGGGCACATCGTGTACGGCGCGGTGTTGGTGCTGGCACTCGTGGCCGGCATCAACACGACGCTTGACGCGCTGGTGCTCCGTCCGATCGCGCGCATGCGATCCCGCCTCGTCGGGATGGAGCGCGGGCATTGGCGCGAAGCGGCCGAGCCAACGACCGATGACGAAATGGGGCGTTTCGTTCGCAGCCTCGACGCGCTCGGCCCGGAGATCGGCGCGCTGGTCGGCCAGTCGCTTCAGGCGGAGCGTCTGGCGGTGCTCGCCCTCCTGTCGCACTATCTGCGAGGTGAACTCGAGCCAGACGTGCAGGGTGTCGCGCAAGTGGCGGTCCAGCTCAATGGCGGTTCGGGGACCGACCGGCACGAGGCGGCACACGAGCTGGCCCGGCGCGCGGCGTCAATGTTCACCACGATTCGCGGTCTTGACCGGGCGTTTCCCGGCGGCGTCACAAACCGAGTTCGGAGGTGAGTGTGGATCCCATGCGCCAACGGATCCGCGACCTCGCGCTGAACCTGTGGTGGACATGGCAGCCGGATGTGATTGAGTTGTTCCGCGACATCGATCCCCCCTTGTGGCGGGACACTCATCACAACCCGCTCGCTATGTTGCAGCAGTTGAGCGACGAGGATTTGCGTGAACGCGTGCACGATCGCGCCCTTGAGGCCCGCCTGAACTTTCAGTGCCGCCGCCTGCAGGAGTACCTGCTGGCCGACACTTGGTGCGGCGAGCATGCGCCGACGCTGCGCACCGAGCCGGTCGCCTATTTCTCGGCCGAGTTCGCGCTCCATGAGTCCCTGCCCCTGTATTCGGGCGGGCTGGGCGTGTTGGCCGGCGACTTCCTCAAGAGCGCCTCAGATCTGGGCGTGCCGGTCGTCGGGGTGGGGTTGTACTACGCGAACGGCTATTTCACTCAACGACTCGACGACGCGGGCTGGCAGCACGAGGACTTCGGCGGCGTCCTCAAACAGGATCTCCCGCTGGTGCGAGCGGCTGCGGCCGACGGTACCGATCTGTCGATTCAGGTGCCGTGCGGAGGTGGCGTGTTACACGCCGGTGTCTGGCTGGCGCACGTGGGCCGCGCCCGAATCCTCTTGCTCGATTCGAATGTGCCGGCCAACACAGACGCGCACCTCCGGGAACTCAGCTCGACGCTGTACGGCGGTGATGACCTGACGAGAATCCGGCAGGAGATTCTCCTGGGCATCGGGGGACTGCGCGCACTCCGGGCGCTCGGGATTCGTCCGGGGGTCTTGCATCTGAACGAAGGCCACAGCGCTTTCGCACTTCTGGAGCGCACGCGGGAACGGATGGAGGACGATGGCGTACCGTTCACCGCCGCCTTCCGCCAGACGGCAATCCAGACGGTGTTCACCACCCACACGCCTGTGGAGGCGGGGCACGATCGGTTTGCGCCGGAACTCATCGAACGCGAATTGGGATGGCTCCGCACGGAGATGGGACTCGACGTGCCTGGCTTCCTGGCCCTCGGCCGCGTCATGCCCGCCGATGTGAACGAGCGCTACTGCCTGACGGTGCTCGCGCTCAAGGCCCGCCAACGCAACGGCGTCTCCGCTTTGCACGGGCACGTGGCCAGACAGATGTGGCAGTGCCTGTGGCCCGGGCGTCCGGAGCAGGAGGTCCCCATCGGCCACGTGACCAACGGCGTGCATCTGTTGACGTGGCTCGCCCCTTCCATGAAGCGGATTTTTGACCGGTTCCTGGGCCAGGATTGGGTGCGCCGGCACGATCAGCCTCCGACGTGGGCGCCGATCGCGACCGTGGATGATGGGGAATTGTGGGAGGCACATGTCAGGCTCCGCCACGCGCTGATTGAATTTGTCCGCCGCCGGACTGGTGCCTCGGATGCGCTGGACCCTTCGGCGCTCACGGTAGGTTTTGCCAGGCGGTTTGCGTCGTACAAACGGGCGACGCTGCTTTTGTCGGACCTGGATCGCCTGGCACGCCTGTGTGGGGACCGAGACCAGCCGGTCCAGTTCATTTTCGCGGGCAAGGCGCATCCGCGCGACTCCGGTGGCAAGGAACTGATCCAGCAGATTGTCAGGCTGACTCGGGATCCGAGGTTCGCAGGCCGGATCGTCTTCATCGAAGACTACGACGTGAATGTCGCCAGGCACCTGGTCAGTGGGGTGGACCTGTGGCTCAACACGCCCGCGCGACCGCAGGAGGCGTGCGGCACGAGCGGGTTGAAGGTTGCGCTCAACGGCGGGCTCAACTGTTCCGTGCTCGATGGGTGGTGGGCCGAAGCCTACGACGGCGAGAATGGCTTCGCGGTTGGCTCTCGGCAGGTGCATGCCGACTGGTCGGTGCAATGGCGCCGTGACGCCGACTCGCTGTACGACGTGCTGGAACACCAGGTTGTCCCCCTGTTCTACGACGTCGATGACAGCCAGGTGCCGCGCCGGTGGGTGGGGCGGATGAAGCACGCTACTCAGACGCTGGCGTGGCGTTTCAGCGCCGACCGCATGGTGGCCGACTACGTGCGGGAGTGCTACCTGCCGGCGGCAGGCGGGGTGAGTCAACACATGCCATGACGCCGGCTTGGCGCAAACCGCCGTTCACGACGTGGCCATAACTTTGAGAGAACCGTCACATGAGAGATCTGGAATCACACTTCGAGCACTTTCGACGCAATATCGTCGGCCATCACCACGCATTCGCGACACCGTATGGTCAGGCCGAGATCGTCTATGCCGACTGGACGGCCAGCGGACGTCTGTACGCGCCGATCGAGCGCAGAATGCTCGAGGACGTGGGGCCGTTTGTCGGGAACACCCACTCGGAGTCGAATGTGACCGGGGCCTCCATGTCCCTCGCGTACGACCGTGCTCGTCAAATCATCAAGGCGCACGTGAACGCTGGACCTGGCGATGTCCTGCTGTTCGCCGGTTATGGCATGACCTCGGCTCTGCATAAGCTCCAGCGCATCCTCGAGCTGAAAGTGCCGGACCCTCTGAAGGCCTCCCGCGAGTTGCCGGCCGAGATGAGGCCGATCGTGTTCGTCACCCACATGGAGCATCATTCCAACCACACCACGTGGCTTGAAGCGCTGGCGGACGTCGTGGTGATCGCGGCCACAAGCGAGGGGCTCGTGGACCTCGATGACCTCCGCGCACTGTTGCTGACCTATCAGAGCAGGAAGATCAAGATTGGCGCGTTCACGGCGTGCTCAAACGTCACCGGGATCGAAACACCATATCGTGCCATGGCGCGTCTCCTGCATGAACACGGCGGAGTGTGTTTCGTGGATTTTGCTGCGTCGGCGCCGTATGTGACGATCGACATGCATCCGGCGGACCCGAGGGAACGGCTGGACGCTGTGACGCTGTCCCCGCATAAGTTCCTGGGTGGACCTGGTGCGTCCGGCGTCCTGGTTTTTGATGCTGATCTGTATCGCCTGAAGACCCCGGACCAGCCGGGTGGCGGAACAGTCCTATGGACGAACCCGTGGGGAGAACATCGATTCAGTCCGAGTATTGAGGTTCGTGAGGACGGAGGGACTCCGGGTTTTTTGCAGGCGATCCGGGGCGCGCTGGCGGTCACTCTCAAGGACACCATGGGCGTGGCCACCATTGAGCGGCGTGAACGGGAGATCGTCGCGGCGCTGTTCCGGAAACTGAGAGCCATTTCCGGGTTGACGATCCTGGCAGACAACATCGAGCGACGGCTGGGGATCTTCTCGTTCTATTTTGACCGGGTGCACTACAACCTCGTGGTGAGACTCCTTAACGACCGATTCGGCATTCAGGCCCGCGGCGGCTGTTCCTGCGCGGGAACGTACGGCCACTACCTTCTCAATGTTGGTCGCCGTCAGTCGAAGCAGATTACCGATCAGGTCGATACGGGCGACCTATCAACCAAGCCAGGTTGGGTGCGGCTCTCGACCCATCCGACGACCACCGATGAGGAACTCGACTACGTGGTGGACGCGCTTCGTCAGATTCGGAGAATGGCCGATCGGTGGGGCAGGGACTACCGGTATGACCCGCGCACCAACGAGTTCTCGTACCGCGGTACGACCTCGCCACTCCAGTGCTTGGCCGACGAGTGGTTCACGGTGGCCTGACTCTTCCCAGACCTCTGCGGTTCGAAGTCCACCCGATTTATTGACCGACCAAAAAGGTCCGATATAGGCTTATAGCCATGTACCTCCGTTTCGTGCGCGCCGTCCTTTTTGTCACCCTTTCACTGCTGGCGTGGCCGGTGCTCGCCCAAACGCTGACGTCGGTCGCGGGCGTCGTGCAGACCACCAGCGGGAGGCGCGTGACCCATGCCACGGTGGTGTTGCGTCCGGCGATCGGGCCAGAGGTCGTCGCGCGAACCGATGAGAACGGACTGTTCGTGTTTGATCGGCTGCTCGCTGGTGTTTACACCTTGTCGACGAGCGCGGTTGGTCTGTCGCCGTCCGAGATGCGGGTCACGGTCACGAGTGCTCCGCTCGCTCCGCTCTCGATCGTTCTTGCCGAGATCGTCTATGAGCGCGTCAACGTCGCGGGGGATGTGTCCACCCGCACGCGCGTTCCCGGGGCTACGCATGTGCTGGATCAGAAAGAACTTCAGAAGTTGCAGGTGGCCACCGGTGACATCCACACGATGCTGCGTCAGATCCCCGGCCTCAATATCCAGGAGGAGGACGGCTACGGGCTGCGGCCGAACATCGGCATGCGCGGCACCGGGACGGATCGCAGCAGTAAGATCACGATGATGGAGGACGGCGTCCTGGTGGCGCCCGCGCCGTACTCCGCCCCGGCGGCCTACTATGCGCCGACGCCGGGCCGGATGGAGTCCATCGAAGTTCGCAAGGGGTCCAGCCAGATCAGGTCCGGTCCGATCACGACCGGCGGTGTGCTCAACTATGTGTCCTCGAGTATTCCGGCCGCCTTTCGCGTGCGCGCAAATGTGGCCAGCGGCGCCAATAACACCCACCGGATTTCGGCGAATGTCGGCAGCGCCGGCCGCCATGTCGGTTGGCTGGCAGAGACATTTCAGCTGCAGACCGACGGGTTCAAGCAGCTCGATGGTGGCGGCAACACGGGTGTGACGCTGGCCGACTACCTGATCAAATTCCGTGTAAACACGACGCCCACTGACTCGCAGTATCAGGAGCTGGAGCTCAAGGCCGGTCGCACAACCCAGAATGGCCAGGAGACCTATCTGGGTCTGACCGACGCCGACTTCGCGGCCAATCCCTGGCGGCGGTACGCGGCTTCGCAGAACGACACCTTTGCGTCCACACACGCGCAGTATCAGGTCCGCCATCTCTTCGCACGCCGGACATGGGATGTCACGACCGTCGCATACCGGAACAACTTCTCGCGTGCCTGGTACAAGCTCGAGAGCGTGATGGGCGCGAGTCTGTCCTCCGTGTTATCCGCTCCGTCCAACTTCCCGCAGCAATTCGCGGTGCTCACAGGCGCGTCGAGCGCCACGGACGCGCTCCTGATTCGCAACAACAACCGCACGTATTACGGCACTGGCGTGCAGTCCACCGTGGGCGCGCGCTGGACCACCGGGAATCTGAGGCACGCAGTCGAGGCCGGCCTCCGCTACCACGAGGATGAGGAAGATCGCTTTCAGAATGACGATGCCTTCCAGATGGTGGGAGGACGACTGGTCTTCACCCGCGCGGGCGCACCAGGGAGCCAGGCCAATCAGGTGGTGGGCGCATCCGCAGTCGCGGGCTTCGTCTCCGACACCATCACCGCCGGCGCGTGGACGGTATCGCCGGGGCTTCGCTACGAGGCGATTGACCTGCGCCGCACCGATTATGCGCGTACGGATCCCGGACGCAGTGCGGCGATCGCGCGATTCGACACGTCCGTGAATGTCCTGATTCCCGGTGTGGGTCTGTCGTACCGTATGAGAAGCGCGACACTGTTTGCCGGCGTCCACAAAGGGTTTGCTCCGCCGGGACCTGGCCTTGCCGCAGAAACCAGAGCGGAAGAGAGCATCAATTACGAGGCCGGCGCGCGCGTGGAGCGCGACACCCTCCACGCCGAAGTGCTGGGCTTTTTCAACAACTACACGAATCTTCTCGGGCGCGACACCTTGTCCACTGGTGGTACCGGTGCCGGGGACCTCTTTAACGGTGGGCGGGTGCACGTGCGTGGACTCGAAGCCTCCGCGCGTTGGGTCATCGTTTCCAGCAGCTCGGTGGCGCTGCCTGTGCGCGTGGCCTACACATTCACGAAGACCATGTTCGGCAACTCGTTCGAGAGCAGCTACGGACCGTGGGGCAGCGTGCAGTCCGGTTTCGAGTTGCCGTACGTGCCTCGGCATCAGGTGTCGGCGGCAATGGACGTCGAGGTGGGCCCTTGGCGGGCCCGCGCGGACGTGACAGTGGTCGGGCGTATGCGCACACTGGCAGGCACGGGCACCCTCGTGGACGCGCGTGCCACGGATACCACCTTTGTGGTCAGCGCATCCGGGGAGTACGCGCTTACGAGTGAGGCGCGTCTGTACGCCAGCGTCCAGAATCTGACCAACCATGTCCACGTGGTGGCGCGCCACCCCGCCGGCGTTCGGCCAGGGCTGCCGCGGACGGTGATGGTGGGGTTGCGGGTGGAATTGGGACGGTAGCGTCGTTCATGGCTTCACGGCCCGAAAGAGGGCGAGGCTCCCATAGACCGTGGCGAAGCGGCCAGACTCCACAACCTGCACAAAGCCGGACTCCTCGAAGAGCTCAGGCAGGCGGCCGGCCACATGGTCGCGCGTGGGAGCGAAACCGTCAAGAATCTGGACCGAGAGAAACAACCCTCTCATGAGGACATTACCGGGTCGTCCCCAGTCGGCGACATGCAACTCTCCGCCGGGACGTAGGACTCGAAATATCTCCCGAGATGTTCGCTGTTTGTCGGGCCACGTCAAGTGATGGAAGAACAGGCTGGATATGACCCGGTCGAAGGAGTTTGACCGGTAGGGCAGCGCGTACGAATACGCACAGT
>CAZLJG010000031.1:0-18482 GCA_964559545.1 uncultured Solibacteraceae bacterium
GTTCCGTGAACGCCTCGAGGACGGGTCGTATCGCGTGAAGCGTTAGCAGCTCTGACAGCGATTGTTGTTCTTCGCGCCGAGACTCTCGAGCAGCTTGATGGTCTCGGGGAACGGTGAGATGCGCGACACCGGGCCATTCGCCATGTCCACGGTCGTCTGACCACGCCGGCTGACCGCGAGGGGGTCGCCCCCCTTCGACAGCAGGTACTTGATCATCTCGTTATCGCCACGCGCGGCCGCGTGGTGCATCGGCGTGAACCCGTCGTTGTCGCGAGCGTTGACGTCAGCCCCGATCTCTTCAACCAGATATTTGACCGCGGCCAGCCAGCCTTCCGGCTTGTGACGATGGGCATTGCCGGCGAAGCCTTCGCCATATTCGGCGCCGGCGGCGGCATGCAGCGGATACACGCCGGGGCCACCAAACGGCACCGGGGGAAGCCCTGAAGGGTCCAGAGCGGGTGTGGCCGGCGTCGCCCCGGCAGCGGCCGCGCCACCTCCGCGTCCAGCGCCACCTCCGCGTCCACCTGCGCGTTGCGCCATGGTCGGGACGTTCGGGTCGGCCCCGCGCTTCACGAGCATGCGCATGGCATCCACATCGAGTCCGTACGCCGCGCGCCAGAATGCGGTCGCGCCGGCGGAATTCGACAGCCCGCAGTTGGCGTTGCCGCAGTCGGTGTAGACCATGTACCACGGGTGCACACGGATGCGGGCGTTGGGATCCGCGCCCTTGTCGAGCAACGCGGCCATGACTGTCATGTAGTCGGCCTGCTGCGCGTCCATTTCCTGCGGCTGCGGAAACCGCGTGCGCGGCTGCCAACGTGCGTTGATGGTCGCCCAGAGCGGCGTCACGCCATGACTATCGGATGCGAGGTTCACATCGGCGCCGCGCTTGATAAGTTCCATGGCCACATCGAACTGGCCGTTGACAAGCGCCACCAGCAACGGGCTGTGGCCATCGCCTGATTTTTCGTCCAAGCTCGCGCCGGCATCAAGCAACGCGGCCGCGACCTCGACATACCCCTGACGTGCCGCGTGATGCAGCGCGGACAGGCCGCCTTTCGCGGCAATGTTGGGTGGAGGGCCATCTTCGTTTACGTCGCGCGGGGCCCCGCCGGTACCTTCACCGGCCGCGGCACCACGACCTCCCGCTGGGGCCTGTGCGGCAGGCGCGCCGGGCGTCGCGGGTGCGCCACCGCGCCCCCCGGCAGCCGCCGCCGTGGGCGGCGCGGGCAACTTGCCCGTCGCGTAATACTCACGCACCGCTTCCACTGACGCCTGCCACTGGCTGGGCGTCGGTTCTTCGCCGGCCGCCACCGCCGCGCGCAGAATGCTGCGCTGCAACGTCTGCGCCTGACGCGCCTCGGTGGAGAAACGGCTGATATCAAGCGCCGTGGTCTTCAATGTCACGTCGGCGCCACGGGCGATGAGCGTGCGCACCACCTCGGGCCGGTTCGCCGCGGCCGCAAAAATCAGCGGCGTCTGTCCCCATTCCTTCTCGCGCACATTAATCCCGGCGCCTTTGTCGAGCAACGCCGCGACCGCCGCCACACTGCCTGAGCCGGCGGCCAGATGAATCGGCTGCACACCGCTCGTTGTCGTCGCCGCATCCGCCTTCGCCCCGGCCTTGAGGAGGGCCGCCACCGCCGCCGCGCTTCCCGTGCGCGCCGCGAGATGCAGCGGTGTGTAGTCCCCAATCCTGGTCCGCACCGAGACATCCGCGCCAGCTGCCAGCAGCACCGCCACGGTGGCCTCGTCGCCGCGCTCAGAGGCCCAATGCAAGGCCGTCATGCCATCGCCGAGTGATGCGTTGACGTCGGCGCCCTGCCCCGCGAGCGTCCGAATCGCCGCGAGGTCACCGCGGCGCGCCGCGTCGGCCACTGGCGCCGTCTGCGCCTGCGGCGCCATGGCTGCGGTGGTCACAACAGCGGCGGCGCTGCACAGGAGCGCCACCACGAGGTGCGCGGTGAGTCGGCGAACTGCTGTCATAGTCGAACCCTCGATCACGCCAGTGAAAATGTCCCGGTGCTGTCGCCGAACGACGTCATGTCCTTCATGCCGAGGTTCTGCATCAGCGTCAGCATGACGTTGGCCATCGGCGTGCCGTCCTCCGCCTTGAGATGCACGCCGCCTTTCAACATCCCGTTGCCGTGGCCAAACAGCACCAATGGACACCGGCGATGGTTGTGAACGTTCGGGTCGGCCATCGGCGAGCCCCAGATAATCAGGGTCTTGTCGAGCAGGTTGCTGTCGCCCTCGACGGATTCCTTCATCCGCTCGAGGAAGTAGGCCATCTGCGCCGTGCGGTATTTGCAGATCTTGTTGAATTCCAGCACGCGCGCTTCGCTGTTGCCGTGATGGGACGCCGGGTGGAACGGCTGCGACGATCCGCTCTCAGGGAACACGCGGCTCGACGCGTCGCGACCGGTCTTGAACGCGATCACGCGCGTCATGTCGGACTCCAGCGCCAGCACCTGCAAGTCGAACATGAGCTTCATGTGTTCCGAGAACGAGTCGGGCACACCGGCCGGGGCGTCGGGCAGCTCACGCGTTTCGCCGCTGGTGTTGTGCGCTTCCACCATGCGGATGCGACGTTCAATTTCGCTGATGTGCTCGAGGTACCGATCCAGCCGCAGCCGGTCGGACGCGCCAAGCTGGCTGCGCATGGTGCTGACCTCGCCATGGACCCAGTCGAGAATCGAGCGGCGTGTCAGGCGACGTTCGGCGCGCACTTCCGCACTGCCGCCGGCGCCGAACAACATGTCGAACGCCACCCGCGGATCGCGAATCATCGGGAGCGGCTGGTTCGGGGTCGCCCATGAAATCGAGTCGGTGTAGGCGCAGGAGTAGTTGTACGTGCAACCGCCGGCCTGGTCGAGGTTCTCGATGCAGAACTGCATCGACGGCATCGGCGTTGTCTGCCCGAACTGCTTCGCGTACTGCTGGTCGAGCGACGTGCCCGCCCAGATGTCCGAACCCTGCGTCTGCTTCGGGTGTGACTGCGTCAGGAACACCGCGCTCGAGCGGAAGTGGTCGCCGCCAATCTCCGGCGCCGAGAACGCTTCCGCCATACGCACGTCCGTGTTGCTGATGATGGTCGTGTACTCGCGGAACGCGTCGAGCGTGCTCAACGGATTGTCGGGCACCAGCGTGTAGTTGCGGCCGACCTGTTCGGGCGCAAACAGGAACTTGCTCGCGCCGATCCCGTTGCAGCCGGCCAGACCGTGCACTTCCTCGATACACACCAGACGCGTGTGCGTCGGCGCGGTGGCGGCACGCGCCGAGCGGCTCAGGCCCGCGGGCACCATGGCATCCAGGAACGGCAGCGCCACGGTGGCGCCCATCCCGCGCAAGAACGTCCGGCGTGGCAGCGATTTACCTGTGAGAAATGACATCATTGGCTCCTGGAACTGTTCGTACTCGCATCGGGGGGCGCCTCGGCCCGACTGGACCGGAACGCGTCACTCTTGATGACGCCGAGAATCAGCGTCGACATCGGATAGCCGTCGGCCTCAGCCGCTCGCGTGATCGCGCGAATCGTCGGCTGGTCGTAGTACTCGGTGCGGCGGCCCAGCGCATAGGCCATCAGATTTTCGGTCAGCGTGCGCATCAGCGGAATCGGCCGCTTCAGCAGCACTCGCGAGAGTTCCCCCGGCGTGGACACCGGCGTGCCGTCGTAAAAATCTCCGCGCGTATCAAGCGACACACTGTTCTCGCGCACCCGCCAGCGGGCGACCACGTCGAAGTTGTCGAGCGCGAGGCCGATCGGATCCATGAACAGATGGCAGGACCGGCAGCCGGGATCCTCGCGGTGCATTTCCATACGCTTGCGCGTCGTCAATGTCGCGCCGTCGTCGGCTGATTCCTTGGTGTTCTCGAGCGGCGGGACGTCTGCCGGCGCGGGTGGCGGCGGCGTGCCGAGCAACACTTCCATCACCCACTTGCCGCGGAGCACGGGTGACGTGCGATTGGCCATCGACGTTTGCACAAGCATGCTGCCCTGCCCGAGCACGCCCTGGCGGCGGTCGTCGGGATACGGCACCTTGCGGAAGTGGTTGCCGGCCACGCCGGGGATGCCATAGTGCCGCGCGAGACGTTCGTTGAGGAACGAGTAGTCGGCGCGGTAGATGTCGAGCGCGCTCGCGTTGCGCTGCACGAGGTCGTTGAAGAACGAAATCGTCTCGGTGCGCATGGCCTTCGACAACATCTCGTCGAAGTTCGGGAAGAAGTTCGGATCCGGGTGCACCTTGTCGATGTCCTGCAGGCGCAACCACTGCGCGGCGAACCGTTCGCCGAGCGCGCCGGCGCGGGGATCGGCGAGCATGCGGCGCGCGTGTTTCTCGAGCCCTCCCGGCGCGGTCAATTCGCGCTTGGCGGCGGCGTTGCGGAGCGTCTCGTCGGGCGGAGCGCCCCAGAGGAAAAACGAGAGTCGCGACGCCAATTCGAAGTCGCCAATCTGATACACGGCCCCGGGTCGCACGCGTTCGGGCTGCCGCTCGAGACGGAAGATGAAGTGCGGACTCGCGAGCACCGCCTCCACAGCTTCACGGATGCCGCCTTCAAACCCCGCGCGCTGGCGGCCCGACGAATAAAACTGGAGCAGCGAGTCCACTTCCCGCGTTTCAAGCGGACGCCGATAGGCCACGGCGCCGATACGCGCGACGATCGAGCGCGCACACGGCAGTTCTTCCGCGGCACTTGTCGGACGGCACGTGAAGATCTGGCGCCGGCTGACTGATTCCGAGAGTCCGGTGACACGCAGCGGTCCACGCACCACCAGGTCACGCACGTGAGTCAGGGTGGTCACGCCCGCGCCGCCCGTGCCGGCACCGGCAAACGACCAGTCGTGCGGACGAATCAGATCTTCGTACGGTCCGTCCGACTTGCGCACAAATGCGGCGGCCACCAGATGCTGCCCGGCCCGCACCGAGATCGGATCGGTCTTCATCGGAATGGCACCGCGACCGTCCTGCGATTCGTTGGGCTGGGTTTCGTACTTGATCAAGGCCACGCGCTCGCCGTTGATCGACACGTCCACGTCTTCCAGGCGCGCGTTCGCGCCGCCCGTCAGATTGACCTGGATGACGTAGTCGCCGTCAGCTGGAAACACATGTTTGACGGCCATCCCGCCGCGCGTCCCGAACGGCGTGCCTTCCACGTGATCCCACGGATGCTGCGACGCGTAGGTCGTGTTCGCGTACGTGCGATCGAGGGACACCGCCGCGCGATCACCCACGGCCATACGGCTGATGTCGCTGGCGGCATTGAGATACGCCTCAAGCAACGTCGCGGACAACATCTGTTCATCCGCGATGTTGTCGAAGTTCGCGTTCATCGTGTCGAGCGGCAACCACTGGCCGGCGTCAATCTCGAGCGCGAGCACCTCGCGCACGGACCGCGCGTATTCCGCGCGATTCAGCCGCGGAAACACCCGGCGGCCGGGATTGGGGTTGGCGGCGGCTTCCGCATCAAGCTTGGACTCGAGTACGTCAATGAGTCCCTGCAGACTCGCCGCGTCCGGAGGGGTCGTGCCCGGCGGCGGCATCATGCCCGCCCGCAGTTTGCGGATCATCTTCTCGGCGGTCGCCGCGTGTTTCACCGTGTCGGCGATCGTGAACTTTTCGAAGGACTGACTGCCCGACCGCATCACGTCGTTGTGACAGTCCACGCAGTAGTCCTGAATGATCGTGTCGGGATCCAGCAGGGTCGGCACCGACGCCGGCAGATGCGACGCCGCCGGCCGCGCCCATTCAGGTGTCAGCGGCCGCTCGGCGGCCACAAACACACCCTGACTGGCGACTGCGACAATCGTCGCGCCACACGCCGCGCCAAACACTGCCACCCACCTCACCACGGTCATCGGCTGATCTCCGGAGTCTTCAGGGCCCGTATTGCTGGTTTCCGCGTGAATATACACCGAATTCGGCCCCAAAATGCCCACGTCCGAACAAGCGCGGCTTCCCCTACAATGGGCGCGGTTTCCGCCAATTTTTGCCCCCAAGGAGGCTCCGTGCGTTCCTCGATTCTGCTCTCAGGTATCGGTCTGGCCGTTGTGTTGGCGGTGGGACAGCCCCTGTCGGGCGCCGCGCAACGTCCCCAGAACCTGCCCGCCACCGGCCCAGGCGGCACACCGCCGGATGCCGTGTTTCTTGAAGACCTGACCTGGGCAGAGGTGCGGGACCTGGTGCAAGCCGGCACCCGGACCGTGATCGTCGGCACGGCGGGCACCGAGCAGAAGGGCCCCCACATGGTGGATGGCGAACACAAGTTCGTCATGGAATACGCGGCGGACAAGATCGCGCGCGCCGTGGGCCGCACCCTGGTCGCGCCCGTCATCACCTACGTGCCCGAGGGCAGCTGGGACACGGTCGGCGGCCACATGGGCAAGCCGGGCACGATCACACTCCCCGAGGACCGCTTCGTTGAACTGCTCGTCAACACCGGCCGGAGTCTGAAGGCGGGAGGATTCACGACCGTCCTCTTTCTCGGCGAATCCGGCGGCAATCGCACCGGCATGCGCACAGCCGTCACGCAGTTGAACGAACTCTGGAAAGACACCGCCAAGGCGTATTGGATCGACGACTACTACACGAAGTCACACGCCGACCAGCGGACCTACATCACGGAGCGCCTCAAGATCCCGGCGGCGGAGATCGGCAACCACGCCAACATCCAGGACACCTCCGAAATGTTGTTCGTCAACCCGAAGCACGTCCGTCTGGCGAAGATCGCGCCCGGCGGTGGATATGCAAACTCCGGCGTGTCGGGCGACCCCACCAAGGCCACGGCCGAACTCGGCAAAGTATTCGTGCAGATCAAGATCGACAACGCCGTCGCACAGATCAAAGGCCTGATGGCCGGCACCATCGAGCCGGCTGCACCACCTGCGGCTCGCGCAGGCGGTGCAGGGCGTGGAGGACGGGGACAAGGTGGTGTGGGTGGTGTGGGGGACGCGGGGCCGCGGCCGCCGACCGCGAAGACGGCGCCCGCTGGCATTTCGCCGAACGCTCCACCCGACACAGTGTTCATCGACGAGATGACGTGGGAGGAAACACGCGACGCGATCAACGCCGGCAAGACGACCGTGATCATCCCCACCGGCGGTACCGAAAAAAACGGGTACCACATGATCCTCGGCAAACATAACTACATCGTCACCCACGCCGCCAACCTGATGGCGCGCCGGCTGACCAACACCCTGGTCGCGCCGACGATTCAGTACGTGCCCGAAGGGAATCCCGATCGCGCGGGGCCGGGCACCATCTCGTTGCCCTCCCCCGCCTACGACCGCCTGCTCGACGCCGCAGCCCGCAGCCTGAAGGCACACGGCTTCACGCACATCCTGTTCATCGGCGACAGCGGCGGCAATCAGGCCGGCATGACGGCGGTCGCCTCCGCACTCACCGACGAATGGAAGGCCGAAGGGATCAAGGTCGTCTCGCTGACCGACTATTATGAACGCGGACGGGAACACTACCGCGCGTGGATGCTCGCGCAGTTCGGGTATGACGATGGGATCATCGGCAGCCATGCGGGCATCAGCGACACCTCGCAGATGTTGCACGTGCGCGAGGCCGGCATCCGGCGCGATCGCATGATTCCGTGGGGCGGCCCGGCCGACTCCGGCGTGTCAGGGGATCCGTCACGGGCGACAGCGGAGATTGGACGTATGGGGATCGAATTCAAAGTGAACGCCGCCATCGCGCAGTACCGCGCGGCCACGGCGCCACCTCGGGCAGGGCGCGGCGGACGCGGAGGCGGCGGGCAGTGAACCACCGTCGCTTCGGGATCCTCACGACGACCGCCATGGGCCTGTGGCTCGCAGCCGTTGCGGCCACCGTGGATGTGCATGGGCAGGCGGCCGCCGCGGCCAAGACGACAAAAGGCCGCGTGTATACCGCGGCGCAGGCCACACGCGGCGAGGCGCTGTATATGAGCCTCTGTGTCTCGTGCCATCCCCCCGCAACCTACACGGGAGCGGTGTTTCTGGCATGGCAGGGCCGCTCGCTCGGGGAACTGCTCGACTTTCTGCAGGAAAAGATGCCGAAGAACGACCCCGGCAGCCTGACGGCGAAGGAATACGCCGACGTGATGGCGTACCTGCTCAAGCTCAATAAGATGCCGACGGGTCGCGTGGACCTGCCGGCTGACGGTAAGCTCTTGCGCGCGATCGCAATCGATATTCTTCCGTAGTCCGGATTGGGAGGCCTCATGAGAGAGCGGTTCTGGAGTCGGCGCACGACGGGCGTCGTCGGCGCATGCACCTTGGTCATCGTCGGCGTGGTGGCGGCCGCCACGCGAGGGTCGGCATCGACGCAGCCGACCAATCTCGTCCGCGGCAACGTGCCCGGTGAGTGGCGCTTCTGGGGGGCCGACGCCTGGAGCACCCGCTACTCGCCCCTCGATCAAATCAACGCGTCCAACTTTGAGTCCCTCGAACAGGCCTGGCAGTGGAGTGCCAGCACGTTCGGCGCGGACGAGTACTACCGGACCACGCCGCTGTACGCCAACGGCCGCCTCTTCACCGTGGCCAGCACCCGGCGCGTGGCCACGGCGATCGACCCCGAGACGGGCGCCACGTTGTGGATGTGGCGACTCGACGAAGGCATCCGCTGGCAAAAGGCGCCGCGGCAGTTCGCCGGCCGCGGGCTCTCGTACTGGACCGACGGCACCAACGAACGCGTGATCATCATCACGCCCGGCTACCACATGGCGCTGCTCGACGCGAAGACCGGACTGCCGGATCCGAAGTTCGGCAAAAACGGCGTCGTTGATCTGATGGAGGGCCTTGGCTTCCCACTGGTCCCGCTCGCCGTGGACGACCCGGGCCCCCTCGTGATCAGCGACACCGCGCCCTATCGTGAAGCGCGTCCCGGTGAGACGTGGGATGCCGCCAAGGGCATCGGCGCAGACGGCACCATCGGCATCGATCCCAAGCAGGGACAGATCGCCAACAGTTCCCCAGGCATCGTGGTGGGCGACATCATCGTGGTCGCGAACTCGTCCATTCACGGGTATTACCCGACAAAAATCCATAACCTGCCCGGCTACATTCGCGGCTACGACATTCGCACCGGCAAACAGTTGTGGAAGTTCAACCTGATTCCGCAGAAGGGTGAGTTCGGCGCGGAGACATGGGAGAACGGATCGGCGCCAGGCACTCGCGGCGTCGGCAAAAACGATGCGTGGGCGACTCTGTCGGCGGACCCGGAGCTGGGTCTCGTCTACATTCCCGTCGGCATGCCGCTCAGCGACGAATACGGCGGCCATCGTCCCGGCGACAACCTATTCGGCAATTCGATCGTGGCCCTCGACGTGAAGACGGGGCAGCGACGCTGGCACTTCCAGATGGTGCATCACGACATCTGGGACTACGACACGCCGATGGCGCCGAACCTGATGGACATCACGGTCAACGGCCGGGTGCGCAAGGTGGTGGCACAGACCACCAAACAAGGCTGGGTCTACACGTTTGATCGCGCCACCGGCGAACCGATCTGGCCGATGGTCGAGACCCCCGTGCTGCAGAGTGAAGTGCCCGGCGAAAAGACGGCGGCCACTCAGCCGATACCGGCGAAGCCAGAGCCGTTTGCGCACATGGGGCTGGAAGAAGAAGACCTGATCGACTACACGCCCGAAATCAAAGCCCGCGCGCTGGGCCTCGCGCGTCTGTGCCGGATGGGGCCGTACTACATCCCGGCGTCGCCGATTGATGGCACGGCGAAGTCCGGCTACAAGTGTTCGTGGTACGCGCCAGGCGCGGCAGGCGGCGTGAACATCGATGGCGGCGCGGCGGTGGATCCGGAGACCGGGTTCCTCTATGTCGCGTCGCAGTCGGGCCTCAGCACGATTGAGGTCGGCAAGGATCCCTGCTCGGAGCACGACTACACGCAGGCCAGCGGCACCGGTCCACGTGACAGCTGCGGACAAATCGGCGCCCCGCCACCCCCTCCCGGGTACGTGGCACCAGCGCGCGGCGGACGCGGCGCGGGCGCAGGCCGAGGCGCAGGTGGTGGACGCGGTGCAGCGGCGGCCCCGGCCGGCCCCCCGGCGCCGGGCACGTCGACAATCGCCGGCATCTCGATCCTGAAGCCGCGCGAACTGGGCGGCATCATGGCGTACAACATGAACACGGGCGACAAGGCGTGGTGGATTGGCAACGGTGGCACGTACATCCCCACCGTGCAGGCGAACTCGCCCGACGCCAAACTCTTTGAAGGCGTGAAGCTGTTGCCGCAGGGCAGCCGCGGCCAGGCCCAGGTCATCACCACGAAGACGCTGATGATTTACGGCACCGGTCGCAGCGGTGGACCTCCCGGAGCCGACCCGGCCCTCTTCGCCGTCGATAAAGCGACCGGCAAACAGGTCGGCGCGCTGCCCATTCCGACCAAGACCAGCGCTGTGCCCATGACCTTCATGCACAAGGGACGGCAGTACATCGTCTATGCCACGGGAGGCGGCACGGCCGCCTCACTCGTGGCGTGGCGACTTCCGCGATAGCCACCACCAGGTCCCCCCGCCCACCAGCCAGAGGACGATGAGGCCGCGAAGCAGGCCCGTCCACACCTCGGCGGTGGGCGCGGGGATCTCGTGCGCGAGGAAGTCCGCGCCTCGCTCCTCCATCCAGTGCCACGCTTCGTGCGCCACAACAGCGGAGATGAGAATGCCGCCGATTCGCTCGGCGACAACGTAACGGAACAACACGGCGAGCAGCGGCACGAAGACCAGCAGCGCCGCGATCTGTCCCAATTCCACTCCCACGTTGAACGCAAGCAGGGACATCACCAGATGTTCGCCGCCGAATTGCAGCGACTCGGCCAACGCAAACGAAAACCCGAAACCGTGTGCGAGACCAAACACGAGCGCCAGAATCCATCGTCTGCGGACGCTTGGCGAACTGGCGATGTTCTCGAAGGCCATCCACACAATGGATGCAGCGATGAGTGTTTCGATGAAGGGTGGAAACCAGAGGCCACCAGGCACCCAGCCCAGGGCGGCAGATACCAGCGTGATTGAATGCCCGACGGTAAATGCCGTGACGATCAGCAGGAGTGGGCGAAGCCGACGGAACGGTACGACCAGGCACAACAGAAACAGCAGGTGATCGAGGCCTTCCAGAATGTGCTGGGCACCAGACACCACAAAACGCCGCGCAGCCTCTGTCCAGCGGGGATCAAGGTGGACCAGCCCCGGATTGCCCGTGTATCTGAAGAAGCGGACGCCGGCGTCGGACGTCACGTAGTAGATGACGGTCTCGGTGCGGAGCCCCAGGCGCGCAAACTCGGTCTCGAACGAGAAGCGTGACCGGTCCGAGTGGATCGGATATTCAAGCAGGATGTCCACGAGCGCCTGCGTCCAGACAAGATCCGTGGTGGCCGGCAGCGGTGGCGCGTGGACGTTGGCCAGTGCGGCGCCGAAGGAATCAAATGACGGGTCGGACGGCAGGGTCACCCGGACCGCCGCGATCCGTGGTGGCCCCAGGTCGCCCGCGTCCTCAAAGAAGCGCGTGCCCTGCGCGATCCACAACTGGGCGCCGGCCTGCACCGCGCCGGTGGACGTCTCGAGGTCCAGGTAGACCTCGTTCCGCGTCGGAATGATCACGTCGCGGAATGACTCAAGGGGGACGCGGACGATCATCCGCAAGGTGTCGCCATCGGGCTTCACATACGCCCGCACCGTCACGTCCGCCGGAATCTCGTGCGCAGAGACCCGTTGAAGCGACGCCACGAGTGTGACGGCCGCCACGATTGACACGAACCAGACTGTGGGGCGCACGGCCGGTAGTATACTGGCGCACCTTATTTACCTCGGGCAAACGGAGTGTGGACGATGCGCCGACTGGTTCTTTCGTTGGTCCTGCTGGGCACCGCCGGGTTCACCGGCAGTGCACAAGCGCCCCCGCAATGGAACGTGGATCCCCTCTGGCCCCAGCCGATGCCCAATCACTGGATCCTCGGATCGGTGACGGGCGTCGCGATTGATGCTGGCGGTCGCACATGGGTCGCACACCGTGGCGCGGCATCAATGGTGCTTCGCACGGAGAACGGCCTCGATGCGACACCGAAGGGCGCCGAGCATTGCTGTGCTGCGGCACCTCCTCTGCTCGCGTTCACCCTCGACGGCGTGCTCGACGCGCACTGGGGCGGTCCTGGCGCCGGCTATGACTGGCCGCAGAACCTCGGTGGCATCGCCATCGATGCGGGCGACCACGTCTGGATCACGGCCGCTGGCCTTCCACCTGCTCCGGCCGGACGCGCGGGTCGTGCCGGCGCCGCCACCCCCGCCCCACCGCACGAAGCGCACCGGCTGCAGATCACGCGTGAGGGCACAGTCGTCCGGCAGATTGGCAAAGCGGGCGCGGCCGGCGACTCCACGAGTCAAACCCAACTGCGGAGGCCGTCAGCCGTCGACGTGGACTCCGCCGCCAACGAGGTGTACGTCGGCGATACGGGCAACCGTCGGGTGGTGGTCTTTGACGCGACCACCGGCGCGTACAAGCGACATTGGGGCGCCTACGGCAAGGCCCCGGATACAACGGTTACGCTTCCCGCCTATGCGCCTGGTGCGCCAGCCGCGCAGCAATTCCGGCACGTGTCCTGTGTCTCAATCGCCCGCTCCGGCGAGGTGTACGTCTGTGATCGCGAGAGCAACCGCATCCAGGTCTTCCGCAAGAACGGCACGTTCGTCCGCGAAGCCATCATCTCCCCCACCACCCTCGGCGCGGGTGCGGCGTGGGATCTCGCGTTTTCACACGACGCTGGTCAGCAATTTGTGTTTGTCGCCAACGGCCAGGAGCAGACGGTGCACGTGCTCTGGCGCAACACGCTGGCGGAACTCACCAGCATAGGCACCGGCGGACGATGGCCGGGCCACTTCTTCGGCGTCGGCTCCGTCGAGGTGAACAGCCGCGGCTGGGTGATCACCGGGGAAAATCTCCAGGGCAAACGCGTCCAGAAATTCGTGATGAGGTAAGCGACGATGATCACCAGACCACGATTGATTGCTGGAGTGTTTACGGTGGGCCTTGTCGCCCTCGTTGCGGCGGAGCGCCTTGCGCAACGCGCCGCAGCCGCCGATCAGGCGACCGCCACCGTGGAGGCACCGAAGTTCGAAGTTGATCCGTCGTTTCCCAAACCCATGCCCAATGGCTGGTTGATGGGCATGGCGATCGGCATCGCGGTGGATGCACAGGACAACGTCTGGGTCGTGCATCGGCCGGATACGTTGTCAGCGGTCGAGGCCGCGGCAGACCAGAATCCGCCAACCGCGAAGTGCTGCCGCCGCGCGCCACCTGTGCTGCAGTTTGACAAGCAGGGCAACCTCCTCAAGGCGTGGGGTGGCCCGGGCCAGGGGTACGAATGGCCGGAGTCCGGCCACGGCATCTTCATCGATCACAAGGGCATCGTCTGGATTGGGGGCAACGGCACCAACGACGCACACGTGCTCAAGTTCACCCAGGACGGTAAGTTCATCGCGCAGTACGGAAACTCGGGCAAGACTGCCGGCAGCAACGACACCACCAACTTCGGACGCGTGGCCAAGATTTTCGTAGACCCAAGAGCGAACGAGGCGTACCTCGCCGACGGGTATCTCAACAAGCGCGTCGCTGTCATCGACGCCGACACAGGTGCCTTCAAGCGCTACTGGGGCGCCTACGGCAACAAACCGGACGACACCAACCTCGGCGCATACAACCCGGACCTGCCGCCGGTGCAGCAGTTCCGCACGCCAGTGCATTGCTCGGACTTGTCGGCGGACGGGCTCCTGTACGTCTGCGACCGGCCGAACAACCGCATTCAGGTGTTCACACGCGAGGGGAAGTTCGTCAAGGAAGGATTCATCGCGAAACGAACCCTTGGTGACGGCGCTGTCTGGGACGTTGCGTTCTCGAAGGATCCGCAGCAGAAATATCTGTACGTTGCCGATGGCAAAAACGAACGTGTCTACATCATGCTGCGCGACACGCTCGAGATCGTGTCATCGTTCGGCGATGGCGGGCGTCAGCCCGGCCAGTTCTTTGCGGTCCACAGCATCGTGACCGACTCGGCCGGCAACATTTTCACCACCGAGACCTACGAAGGCCGCCGCCTGCAGAAGTTCGCATTCAAGGGTGTCACGCAGGTGCCCCGCGACCAGGGCGTGACGTGGCCCATTAAGAGATAGCTCACAGCGAGGCGTGGAGGGCTGGGAGTCCTCCATGTCTCGTTGTGAATTGATCTAAGCCGCGACGATAGCCCCCGGCTTGCCCAACACTTCGCCGAATACGGCCACGGCCCGCTTCATCTCGTCCATCGTGCCGATCGAAATGCGGCACCACGCCTGTTCAAACGGCGGGAAGTCGCGACCGACACGCACGCCCTTTGCGGCACAGCCGTCCCTGAACTGCCGGGCCGGCACCCCGATGTTCGTGAAGATGAAGTTCGCGTGTGACTCGGTAGAGCGCATGCCGCGGTCAGCAAACCACTTGATCGTGAAGTCGCGCGCCGCCGCGTTCCTCGCGCGCTCCGCCTCCACAAACGACGGGCCCTGGCCGATGGCCGCAATGCCGGCGTGCAGCGCCAGCACATTCAGCGAGCTGGTGCCTGACGCGTTGTCCCACGCATTCATCTTCCGAATCGCATCCGGATGTCCGACGGCATACCCCAGGCGCAGGCCCGCGATGCCGTACGCCTTCGAGAAGGTGCGGGCGACGACAATGCGTGGATCCTCGATGGCGAGGGGAATCATCGACTGGTGATCGGGGTGCGTGACGTATTCGAAGTACGCCTCATCCACCAGGATCGTCGTCTCCGGAGACACCCGGTGGACGCGTGCGATGAACTCCTTCGTCTCGCGCGCGCCGACGTACGTCGCCACCGGATTGTTCGGGTTGCAGTAGAAGACCAGCCCGGCACCACGCGAGGCGTCAAGGATGCGATCGAGGTCCGCGCGGAAGTTGCGATCGAGGGAGACCGCCCGCACGGGGTGTCCGAGCATGTCCGCGTAGCCGGCGCACTCCTCATAGGTCGGGATGGTGCCTACAAGGGCTTTGTCACGTGCGGTGAAGACGTGTGTGCACGTCCGAAGAATCTGCGTCGACCCGCACCCGAACGTGATGTTGGCGGGGGTCACGCCGAGCGACTTCGCGAGGGCATCGCGCAGGTCGTTGGTCGCACTTGAGTAGCGGCCCGGGGTCGCACCAGAGGGTCCGAAGGCGCGAGTGATCGCGTCGAGGACGACCTGCCCTGGCCCCATGGGATTTTCGTTGCTGGAGAGCGGAATGATCGAGCCGGGTGCCTGCGCCTGCAGGCCGGGTTCGAGCATCGACCACACGCTGTCTTCGCGGCCACGCGCGCTGATCCACGACGTGGACAGGGCGCCGGCCGCTCCGACGCCTACGGTTCTGACGAAATCACGTCGGGTTACCATCGCGCGTTCTCCCCTCCGCCGACGTTCGCCGGCGCAAGCACATCGCGGAAGACCGCCACGGCCTTCTGCATCTCTTCCATCGTGCCGATCGAAATTCGCGCGTGACTGCCCTCAAACGGCGGAAAGTCACGCCCGACCTGAATCCCCTGCGCAGCGCAGGCGGTGCGGAACGCCGACGCCGAGCGGCCGACGTTTGTGAACAGGAAGTTGGTGTGGGACACCGTGCTGCGGCATCCGAGCGCGTCGAGGGCCTTCTGCGTGAAGTCCCGCGCCTGCGTATTACGGTCACGTTCCGCCGCCATGTGTTTTGGATCGTTCAGTGCGGTGAGCGCCGCGATGGTCCCGAGCACACTGATGTTGAACGGCAATGCCAGGCGCGCCAACGGACGCACCGTGTCCTTCATGCCGATGGCATACCCAATCCGCATGCCGGCCATGCCGTACGCCTTCGAGAACGTCCGCGCCACAAACACGTTCGGTGTGCTCAACGCGATGGGGATGGCCGTCTCATAGGCAGGGTCGGTCACGTACTCGTGATACGCCTCATCGATCAGGATCACCGAGTCTGGCGAAATCCTGCGGACGCGCTCGACGAAGTCCCTGATGGCGGCGCCGCTGTGGACGGTCGCCGTGGGGTTGTTGGGGTTGTTGACGAAGATGAGGCCGGCGCCGCGCGCATTGGCCAACATGCCCTCGAGATCGAGCCGGAACTGACCGTCAACTTTGACCTCGACTACGGGGTGGCCCATCCTCCGCGCTGTGCCCGTGGCATTTTCAAACGTCGGCGTCGCGGTCACCAGGTGCCGCGCCGGGCTCGTGTAGCCCCAGACGGCGACCTTCAGGATTTCCTGCGAACCGGCGCCAAGGGCGACGTTCTCGGGTTTGGCCTTGTGCTGCGCGGCGATCGTCTCGATCAGCTGCGCATCACCCGGCGTCACGTTGAACGGGTACCGCATCGTCTGACCGAACCGCCCCGTGATGGCGTCGAGCACTGCCCGGCCTGGCCCCATGGGATTTTCGTTGGAGCTCAACTTGATGGACGGGGCGTTCGTTTGACCGGCGGCACCGGCGCCGGCGCCTCGTCCCCGCCCACCGGCCTGACCGGACCAGAAGGACAAGGCCGAGTCTTCCTCATGGCCACGCGCGGCAAGCGCAAGACCGTTGAGCGGAGCCTCTTCGAGCAATCCACCCGATCGAAGACGAGAAAACAGTTCGCGTCGCGTGACAGACATCGCTGTACTCCTTGGAAGTAGGCGGATTCTACTCCCCGCTTCCCCCAGCGTCAAAGCCCAACCGCTATTTTTTGATGTAGCGTTTCAGCGCTCGCGGACCGACTTCGGCTCCGTAAATGCGGCCATTGCGGTCCACCGCGATCCCCTCGGCCGCGCTGGTGCTTGGCGGATTTTCAGCCGGGTCGGGAATGAAGGCCGTGATCTTCGCGCTCGGGCCCTCCCGGAGACTCCCGATGCGAATGCCGCGTTTCCAGTCCTTCCGGGTCGGCGCGACGGAGCCGGATTCCGAGTCTGTGCCGTAGAGCACGTCCTGCGGATCGATCCAGATGCCGCTCAGCCGGCTGAACTGTTCGTACCCGTGCTCGAGGAGATTGCCGTCCTGATCAAAGATCTGCAGACGGTTGTTTGATCGATCGGCCACGACAAGGCGCCCCTTCGAATCAAAGGCGAGTGCGTGCGGCTGATCCATCTGGCCGGGCCCCGCTCCACGGGAGCCCCAGGCCTTGATGAACTTGCCCGTGCGATCGAACTTCGCAATTCTCGCGTGCGTGGATCCATGGCCTTCGGCCACGAAGATGTCGCCGTTGGCGTTGGTGATGACGTCGTTCGGCTGGTAAAACGACGACGGGTCGGCCGGTTCGTTCGGACGATTACCGCCGGCCTTCCCGAGCGTGAGCAACAGTTTGCCCTCGGGACTGAACTTGTAGACCTGGTGGCCGATGATCCGGCTCGGCATCGGAGGCAACGGCGTATCCGCCGCTGCACCGCGTCCGCGGCGCGGGAAATTATCCTGCCCGTCAGTGACCCAGACGTTGCCCTGCGCATCCACGTGAATTCCGTGGGGGAAGACGAACATCCCCTGACCGAAACTCCGAACCAGATTTCCGTTGGCGTCGAACTTGAGCACGATGTCGAGGGGGGAGGGACGTCCATTGGCGGCATCCCAGCAGGTATTGGCCGCACATCGTTCGGCCACCCACACCGACACGCCGTCGCGATCAATGTCGACGGCGCTGGTGGCGCCCCAGGTGCGGCCCGCGGGCATCTTTGCCCAGCCCGTTTCTGTGGTGTAGGAATTCGGCGCGTCGTTGGTCGGGGCCTGTGCGGACTGCGCGAACGCGGCGAGGCCGGCGGACAGCAGTACAGCGGCAACGGGAAGGGCGGTTCTGGTCATGCGATTGGCTCCTTGCGAGAGGGCAGCCTAACACGACCGGATTCGGTACATAAAAAAAGGGCTCGAAGCGTTGGCTTCGAGCCCTTGAGAATAATCCCGGCAGCGACCTACTCTCCCACACAGTTACCCATGCAGTACCATCGGCGGTAGTCGGCTTAACTTCCGTGTTCGGAATGGGAACGGGTGTGACCCAACTCCTATGACCACCGGGAAACTTGTCTTACCTAAAACGACGAAAGCGGTTAAGCGCGCCTTCGTATGAAATTAACGTGGCGACGGGACATACGCCCGTCGGCACTGCACGCCGGTCGCCCGAAGGCGCCCGTCATGCAAACTTACGACTCATTCCATCAAAGTGTCAGAGACACTTTGACAGACTGAATACCCTGCAAACGGCAGTTCCTTCATCACCACAGAGGGGTAAAAAAGAATCAATAGACAAGCCTCACGGCTGATTAGTATCGGTAAGCTTCATACATCACTGTACTTCCACACCCGACCTATCGACCTGGTAATCTTCCAGGAGCCTTTAGAGACTTGCGTCTAGGGAGATCTCATCTTGTGGAGGGTTTCACGCTTAGATGCTTTCAGCGTTTCTCCCTTCCGCACGTAGCTACCGAGCGCTACCCCTGGCGGGATAACTCGTACACTAGAGGTGCGTCCAACCCGGT
>CAZLJG010000032.1:0-18416 GCA_964559545.1 uncultured Solibacteraceae bacterium
CATCTCAAGTGCGCTGCGCGTACGTGATCATGTACCCGTCGGGATCGAGGAACGCGAACTCGGTCATGCCGTACCACTTCTTTTCAAGCGGCATGACCATGCGCACCTTGGACGCGAGGGCGGCGTAGGCCGTCTCGATCTCCGTCACCTCGAAAAACAACGTCAACGTGCCGCCGATGGGCATCTGCTTGAACGCCGGGTATTCCGCATACGCGGCTTCAGGCGCGTTGAAGAACACCTCGGTCGGGCCGGATGTGGCGATGGCAAACACATATGGTGGCGCGTCCGGCACGGTAGTGACGATCGTGAAGCCGAGTACGTCGCGATAAAACGCCATGCTTTGTTCCACGTTGGAGACAATCAGGTTCGGTGTGAGTTTTGTGATCTGGTGTGGCATCGGCGGGGGAGAATAACACGGCCATGATTCCGTTTCACGACGAGAACGAGACGCAACGAACCCCGGTGGTCACACTGGCGTTGATTGCGCTGTGTGCGGTGGCCTGGGTGGCTGTGCAGGGCGCGGGAACGGGGATGCCGTTCCTTGAGTCGGTCTGCAATCTCGGTCTCATTCCCGGTGAATTGCTGGGAACCGTGCCGGAAGGATCCGGGTTCGAGATTGCCAAGGGTGTGTCGTGTCTGACCGACCCCGGGTTGCCGATCATGAACGTGTTCACGTCGATGTTCCTCCACGGCGGCTGGATGCACCTCATCGGCAACATGTGGTTTCTCTGGCTGTTCGGCAACAACATCGAAGATTCGATGTCCCGTCCACGGTTTGTGGCGTTCTACCTGATCTGCGGAGTGGCGGCCGCGTTGGGCCAGGTCTACGCCGAGCCCGATTCGATCATTCCCATGATTGGCGCGTCCGGTGCGATCTCCGGTGTCATGGGCGGCTATCTCGTGTTGTACCCGCGTGTCCGGATCTTCACGCTCATTCCCCTCGGCGTCATGTTCACCACGATGAGGCTGCCGGCGTGGGTGATGTTGCTGTACTGGACGGCGATTCAGGTGTTCGGCGGATTCGCCAGCGCCTACGCGCCGGACGGAGGCGGCGTCGCCTTCTGGGCGCACCTCGGCGGTTTCGCCGCCGGTGTGGTGCTGATCAAACTGTTCGCGCGGTCAGAAGCCGTTGCCGAACATCAATCGCATCACTATCGGCCCCGGCGCGTCGGTCTTAACCGCGGGCAGTGGGGGTGACGGCGAACGTAAAGGCGTCGCGCCTGGCATAGTGGCCGGCGACGTCGAGGGTCATGCGTTCCTCGTCAAGTTGCTGCGGGTTGAGTGAGGCTCGGAGTATGGCCGGCGACCCGAACACCGGCCCCGCAATGTACTCGCCGCGCGGACTGACGATCGCGCTTCCTCCTCCCAACACGAACGCCTCGTCGTCGCCCGCACGTTCCATGTCGCGATCAAGTTCAAGCGGGAGCGCCGAAGCCCGCATCAACGATCCGGCTGCGAGCACAAAACATCGTCCTTCAAACGCGTAATGGCGGCTGGCGATTTGGTGGCGTTCCTGCACGGTGGGCCAGACGGCCACGTGCACATCCTCACCGGAGTCGTGCAGACCCTGCCGCGACAGGGGCATCCAGTGTTCCCAGCAGACGAGCCCTCCAACACGACCTGATGGCGTGTCCACCGCCCGGAGTCCGGCCGTATCGCCGTGTCCCCACACCAGGCGCTCGGTGTAGGTGGGCATCAACTTGCGGTGGTGGTTGAGGAGTGTGCCGTCGGGACCATACGTCAGCAGCGAGTTGTACAGGGTGCCGTAGCCTGGACCGGCAGAGAGGCGCTCGCTGATGCCGGTGACGAGTGTGACGCCTGAGTCACGCGCAATGGCGGCCAGTTCCCGGCCACTTTCGCCATGAACATCGACGCTTTCGGCGCGGTAGCGGGCAAACACTGCTTTGGTGGGTCCATGGTCCCAGAGGTTCACGTCCCGGCACACATCCAGCCAGGCCGGATACCCCGGCAGCCATGTTTCAGGGAACACCACAAGCCGCGCCCCCTGATCTGCGGCCTCACGCGTGAGTGCTCTGGTGCGCGCGAGCCCGTCCGCCAACGTTGGAGCGACTTCCGCCTGGACCACCGCCACTTCGATCATGCGCAGAGTCTACGGGAACCTGTCGATTTTCAACCCCGCCATTCGTCACTCATGTGCGCGCCTTCGGGGATAATGTCGAGCGCGACTGCGAGGAGAGAGTGATGACCCAGATCCTGATGTTGACGCTGTTGCTGGCCGGACAGGCTGGTCAGGCCACCGTGGTCCAGGGCAGCACGCCAAACACGTTCAAGCTGGCGGAGGGGGCTCCCCGACCGGGAGCCCGGGTGACCGAGTTCACGTGGTTGACCGGTACCTGGGTCGGCGAGGGCCTCGGTGGGCAGGTGGAGGAAGTCTGGAGCGAACCCGTCGGAGGCACGATGGTCGGGCACTTCCGGCTGGTGCGCGACGGCAAGCCTGTGTTCTATGAACTCATGACGCTGATCGAAGTGGAAGGCAGCGTGGAGATGCGCCTGAAGCACATGAACCCGGACATGACCGGGTGGGAAGAAAAGGCCGACTTCGTGACGTTCAAGCTCGTGAAACACGACACGTCGGGCGCGTACTTCGGACCCTTCACGATTCAGCGCACCGGTCCCAATTCCTGGGAGGGATTCCTGGCGCTGCAGCAGGGCGGTGTGACGCGCGAAGAGAAGTTCGTGTTTCGGCGCAAGTAGGGCCTACATATCAGTCAGCGTGCGTGGTCGCACCGACGCTCGCAGTGCGTTGAGGACCGCAAAGACATCGATCAGTTCCTGCGCGACGGCGCCAGTGACCGGCGGCAGATACCCGGCCGCTGCGAGACCCATCCCCACGACGCTCAAGGCCATACCGCCGACCGCGCTCTGAAGGGCGATGCGACGCATGCGCCTGCCAATGTGCAGCAACTCGTCCACGCGCGCGAGCGAACTGTCCATGATGACGACGCCCGCAGCTTCAGCCGTGACGTCGCTGGCCTGACCAAACGCGATCCCGACGGTGGCTGCCGTCAGTGCCGGCGCATCGTTGATGCCGTCACCCATGAACACGGTGGGAGCCTTCGCGGTTTCCGCGCGCACCAGGGCCAGCTTTTGTTCCGGGCTCTGATTCGCGAGCACATCGGCGATGCCCACCTTCTCGGCGAGATACCGCACCTCACTCTCGCGGTCGCCTGAGACGAGCATCACCCGCGTGAATCCGTGCTGCGGACCGAGGTGGCTCACAAATGACAACCCCTCGGCACGGGGTTCATCACGGAAGCGAATAAGGCCCGCAGCCTTTCCGTTGATGACGGCCACACATTCGAGCCCACCCTCAAGCGGGGGCAGGGCCGACGCGCCCTCGGGATCCAACAAGGCAACCGCCTTGCGGCTGGTCACCTGCACGACTCGGCCATCGATGCGACCGGTCAGTCCCTCGCCCGGACGTTCGCTCACTTCCACAGCCTCGACCAGCGCGACGTCGTCACTCTTTGCCTTCGCGAGGATGGCGCCAGAGAGTGGATGTCGCGAATACCGCTCAAGACTCGCGACCATGGCCAGCACATCAGACGCGACAAACCCGTGTGCCGCATGCACCTCCGTCACCTCGGGTTGTCCGTACGTCAGCGTGCCGGTCTTGTCGAAGATGGCTGTGCGGCACGTATCGATGGTCTCGAGCGCCGCCGGGTCCTTGATGATGATGCCGCGACGGGCAGCGAGTGACACCGATCCGATGATGGCGACGGGAATCGCGATCAGCAGGGGACACGGCGTGGCGACCACGAGAACCGCGAGAAAGCGCACAGGATCGCCGGTCACGAACCACGCGCCCACCGCTATCGCGACCGCCACGGGTGTGTAGTAGGCGCCAAGTTGATCGCCGAGTCGGCGCAACGCGGGTCGGCGCTGCTCCGACTCCCGCATCACGTTCATGATGCGCGCGTACCGCGAATCCACTGCGCGCTTCTCCGCGCGAATGGTCAGGACGCCGTCGCCGTTCACCGCACCCGACAACACCGACGCGCCCACCGTCTTTGACAACTGGTAGGGCTCGCCCGTCAGATACGACTCGTCCATCGTGCTCCGGCCCTCGATGACGACGCCGTCCACCGGGCACGCCTGATGGGGGAACACGGTCAGTTCGTCGCCTGGCTGCACCTGATCAAGTGGAATCTCCTCGCCGGTTCGTCGATGCGCGACATTGGGCAGGCGTTTTGCCAGCGCGGACAGTGCTGACGACGCCCGCCCGACGGCATACGCCTCGAGCGCCTGACCGCCGGACAGCATGAGGACGACCAGTGTGCCGGCGAGGTACTCGCCCAGGATCACCGAGGTGACGATGGAGATGCCGGCCAGCAGATCAGAACTGAAGTTGCCGCGCAGAAGGCCGCGGCTGAGATCAAACACCAGCGGCACGCCGCCGAGCGCGAGGGCCGCATACAACGGCCAGTCGGGAATCAGTGTGAGATGCAGCGCCATCGCCACCACCGCCAGAACGGCGATGGCCAACTCACGGCGCGATGATGAGGGCACACGACCATTGTAGGTGGTGTGGGTGGCGTGGGTGGTGTAGGTCGGAGCACAAGGGCTTTAGCCCTTGTGAACCTGCCGCCCACCGATGAGCACGCCGGCGACGCCCAGGAGCGGCGTCACGATCATCACCCACGTGGGCTGTTTGGCCGAGTTCATCACATCCTCCATCGTCGCATCGTCGGCGCGGATGCCGCCGCGCTGGGGGTCGTTGACTCCGGAGAGGCCGGAGGCGATGCCGAAGATCAGCACCAGCACCGCGAGGATGTGGACCGCTCGAGCGGAGCGTCCAATCCGCGCGGCAACCCAGCCTCCGATGAGGGCGCCGACGAGTCCGAGCGCGAAGCTGAGGGCGATCCATGTGAGGGACGCATCGTACGTGCCCGGTGCGAAGAGACGGCTGATGCCGAGGACGGGAAAGGCCACGGCGAACGTGGCGACTATGAACACGGCCATGGCGAGATATCCGACGACCGCTCCGGCGATATGACGTCCCATGAGTAAGGCCTCCTTCAGCCTAGTGGTCTTCCTTGCGGTGTTTTTCCTGATCCTGGAGTTCGGCGACGTGATCTCGTCTGGCCACAGCGGCCGCCTTGGCGTTTTTTGCAGCGGCGGCGGTTTGTGTCTTCTCGGCGGACTTGACGGCGAACGTGGCGAGCAGACGGTCCAGCTCCTGGCTCTGGCACGCGGGGCAGGCGGTGGGCGGGTCCCCGTACGATGCGGACCGCACGAGGGATTCGAACTGGGTGCCGCAGGCGCGGCAGACAAAATCAAAGAGGGGCACGGTGGCCCGATTGTAGTGCGGCGCAAAAGCAAATGGGCAACCAAGCGGTCAAAACCGCCCAGTTGCCCATCTGCCATCTACCCATCCGCTCAGCGGCTCAGCCGCCCAGCGGTCAGAAGCTCCAGCGTGCGCCGAACGTGAGCTGCCGCGCGGCCGTGATGGCCGTCACGCCGCCGAGCGGCACCGATGTGCCGCTGATCGACACTGACGGATACCGCGTCTGCACACCAGTCACGAAGCCGGCGTTCAGCAGGTTCTCTGCGTCCAGATACAAGCCGAATCGGTTGGTGCCGACCTGCACGACCTTCTCGAGTCGCAGGTCGATCAACTGCTGGCTCTCCGTGCGGCGCTGACCGCGTGGCTCAAGCAACATGTCGATGCTGCCTGTCCAATTGAAGTTGCCGGAGCTGATGCGCTGGAACGGCGTCCACGGGAGCCCGCTCAGATAGCGGTAGTAGACGTTCGCCGAGACCTCGATTTTCGGGATCTGGTAGCCGGCGAACACCTTGAACTCGTGCTTCCGGTCGAAGCCGACGAGGCCATCCGAGTTCACGGTCGCGAGGTTCGGCGTCTGGAACTGGCTGCTCGTGATACCCGAGAACGTGCCGTTGGTGACGGTGCCCTTGGTGCGCGAGTAGACGTAGGAGGCCTGCGCCTGCCACCGGTTGGCGAAGCCGCGCGTCAACACGAACATCGCGCCGTCATACCGGCGGTATGCGTTCGCGGCCGGCGCGCCGTTATAGGCGTAGTAGTCCACGTTGGTGATGTAGAACCTCGGGTCGGCCACGCGGTTGGCCCATCGATAGACCGTCAGGGGCGAGCTGCTGAGCGGATTGGTGACCGAGCTCTTCGTCCACTGCGCCCCGGTCAGGGTTGAGTTGATGAAGTTCTTGGCGTCGCGGCGGATGTAGGTGGCCGAGAACTTCATCCCGCGACCCAACTCCCGTTCGTAGGCCACACTCCATTCGTCCGTGCGTGGGTGCTTGATCCTCGGGTCCACCGAGAACTTCGACTCACCGGAGATCCGATCGATTTCGGTCGTGACGTCGCCAGGCCCGACTTCGTAGATCACGTAGTCGCCGATGCCGGGCACGGCCTGTGACCACGACGCGAACACGGCGCCGTCATACAACTGGCCGTAGAACGCACGCAGCACCGAGCGGCCGTCGCCCATGATGTCGTACGCCGCACCCACACGCGGGCCCCACGACGTCGTCTTGTAGTACTGCTTGTCGTTGGCCGTCGCGGTGCCCGTAATCCGATCCATGCGCACACCGGCGTTGATCGTCAGGCGTCCGTTCTTCCACTGGTCCTGGGCAAAAAACGTCTGTCGATCTGAACGGCCTTTGACGTCGTACGAATACGAGTAGGCCAGGTAGGGCGCGCCGCCGTAGTCGTAGAAGAACAACCCGTCCGTATACGAGTAGCGGTTCTGGATGGTGCTGCGTTCAATCTCGACGCCGAACTTGAAGGCGTGTGTGCCCTTGCCTTCGACGTACTTGGAGATGGACGCATTCAGCTGGTCACGCGCGCGGTCGTACTTCGCGCTGTATCCGGCACCGCCCGAATAGGCACCGGTCTCGCCGTCGAAGCGGGACGGAACGGGATTGAGCGGATCGAGGTCAAAGTACCCGCGGTACCCCGTGAACTTCGTTTCGAGCACGGATGAGTTGCCAATGACCTTCCGGTACTGCGCGTTGTAGATGACTTCCGGCGAGTCCTGCACCACCGTGTTGAAGTCCGTGGTGCCGTTGACGCCGCCCTGGCCGGTCCGACCGGTCTGGTTGTACTGGTCGTACTGGAACGACAACATGATGTTGTCCGACGCCGTCGGCTGGAACGTCAGCTTGCCGTTGAAGCGCGGGCTGACTTCCGTGCGAATCGTGCGCGGACCATCCGGGTCCTGCTCGATCGAGTAGCGCTGAATGCTGGCGAAGAAAAACGCCTTGTTCAGGCGAATCGGGCCGCCCAACTGCACCGTGTAGTCGTTGAGCTTGTCCACGCCCGTGGACTTGATCGACGGGTTGACCTTCTTCACGGCGTCCGACACGTTGTCGCCGCGCAGGTCCTTGCTGGTGTAGCGCTGTTCGAAGAGGCCGGCGAAACGGTTTGAGCCGGACTTGGTCACGGTGTTGATGATCGCGCCCGTGAAACCGCCCATTTCGGCCGGCTGGCCGATGGAGCCAATCTGCACCTGGTCGATGATGTTGTAGTTGAAGAACGCCCAGGCTGTGCCGCCCTCGGGGTCGCGCACGTCCACGCCGTCCAGTCGCAGGGAGTTCGCGCTGCCCGACGCGCCGCCAAACGCCGACCCGCTGTTGATGCCGGGTGCGTTGTTCAGAATGTTGACCGCGGCGTTGGTGCGCGAGATCGGCATGCTGAACAAAATGTCCTGCGACAGATTGTTGTCCGTGGCGGTGGTCGTGGTATCCACGCGCGCCGACGAACCCACAACCGTGATGGCTTCCGTGAGCCCGCCGACCTCGAGCGTCAACGAGAGGTTGATCGCGCGGCCAATCGAGATCTCGATGTTCGGCTGGGCCTTCGGCTTGAAGCCCTGCAGCGACGCGCGGACCTCATACATGCCCGGGTTCAGACCAAGGAACCGGAAGTCGCCCTGTGCATCGGTCGTCTGGGTGGTTTCCCCGGTGCGGCTGACGAGCGTCACGAGCACGCCCGGCAACGCGCCGCCCTGCGGATCAAGCACGCGACCGGTGATCGTGCCGCTGATGGACTGCGCGGCCGCCGTGCCGGAGAGGATCAAGGCCAGCGCCAGAGCGCTGCCCACGAGCCGTTTCATGAAAGTGTGCATATGCATGGTGATCACCGACCAATACCGCGGATGCGGTCTTCCTTCGCCGAATAGACGGCATACCCGGTGCCGACGGCCAACACCGCCAACACGATCAGACCCGTTCTCGACTTGAAGAAGCCCTCCGACTGCTGAGGCACCTTGGCCGGAGCCGTCGCAGGCGTCGCCGCCGACGCGGCGGGTGTGGTGGCCGTCGCGGTCACCGGGGCGACAGCTTTGGCAATCGACGCAGTAGAGAACGGAGCGGGAGAGGCCGGCTTGGCCGGCGGGGTGCCGGCGAACGCCGGCACGGAGACGACCGACAGCACAGCGGTGACCACCGCGGTGACCGTCAGGCGCCGGACGTGCACGGAACGACTGCAGAGCGTCATAGGCATAGTCCTTTCACAGGAACGTTACAGAGAGTGCCGGGGACTATACCGCTGTGCGGAGGTGAACGCTAGACCGAAAATGAGCGAGGTCAACACGCCCCATTGACCATCGATCCCTGCGCAGGTCACCATTCGGCCCATGCACCGTGTTCCACGCGTAGCCGCGATTCTGGCGATTGTTGCGATAGCGGGCACTGCCGCGTGGTGGCTGACAGGCCGCACTCCGGCACCTGCCCCAATGAACGTGGTCCTGATTACCCTCGACACCCTGCGGGCCGACCACCTCGGGACCTACGGCGCGTCCACGGTCCGTACGCCCCACCTTGACCGTCTGGCCGGCGAGGGCGTGGTCTTCGACCAGGTCATGACCACGGCGCCCCTGACCCTGCCCGCCCACAGCAGCATCATGACGGGCCACTTCCCCCCGAAACACGGCGTCCGGGACAACGGCGGGTTTTTCCTTGGGCCGGAGCAGGTGACGATGGCCGAAATCCTGACCGAGCGCGGCTACCAGACCGGGGCCACCGTCGGCGCCTTTGTCCTCGACAGCAAATGGGGCCTGGACCAGGGCTTCGGCACCTACCAGGACGACTTCGACCTCACCAACGTCAAGGCCATGTCGCTGGCCAGTGTGAAGCGGCCGGGCAACGAGGTCGTCGATCTCGCCCTCAAGTGGATGGACACGGTTGCCGACCAGCGCTTCTTTGCCTGGATGCACTTGTACGACCCCCACGCCCCGTACGAGTCGCCGGAGCCATACCGGTCCGAATATCGTGGCCACCCGTATCGTGGCGCGATCGCATTCACTGACGCACAGGTCGGTCGCGTCTTTACCTATCTTGAAGAACGCGGCCTCGCCGACAACACCATCGTCATCGTCACCGCCGACCATGGTGAGGGTCTGGGCGAACACGGCGAAGAGACCCACGGGTTCTTTGTCTACGAGAGCTCCATGCGGGTGCCGTTGATTGTCCGCGCGCCTGGACGCGGACTGACACCCCGCCGCGTCAGCCAGCCCGTGCGCACCGTGGATATTCTGCCGACCGTGCTGGACCTGCTGGGCACCACGCCTCCACAGCCGGTCGAGGGCGTGAGCCTGGTGCCGCTGATGTCCGGCGACGTGCGCGAACTCGCAGTGGACGGCTACGGCGAGGCGATGTATCCGCTGCATCACTATGGCTGGAGCGAACTCACCACCATCAGGTCGGATCGCTACAAACTGATCGATGCTCCGCGCCCGGAGTTGTACGACCTTGAGCGGGATCCCGGAGAGTTGACGAACCTGTTTGAGGAGCGTCGGTCGGTAGCCGACGCGATGTTGCGGCAGTTGCGCGATCGGAAGCGCGAGATGGCCGAGGACGCTCCAGAAGCGCCGGCATCCGGCGACGTCGATCCCGAGACGCGCGCGCGGCTGGCCGCCCTGGGATACGTCGGGTCGTTTGTCGCGACGTCCAGTGAACCGGATTCCGGCCGCGCAGATCCCAAGGACAAGATCGGCCTCTTCAACCTCATGACCACCGCGCGTGACGTCGCGAAGGAAAAGGATGGCGGCGCCGAGGTGCTCGCCATGTTGCGCCGGGTCGTGGACGAAGACCCGAACGTCATCGACGCGTGGTTCATGCTCGGCAACGAGTACTTCAAGCAGGCGAAATGGACGGACGCCATCGCGCAGTTCAAACGTGCGCTCGCGCTCAAGCCCGACTACGACCTCGCGATCATCAACATGGCCAACGCCTATCGCCGGCTCGGGCAGGATGATGCGGCACTGGCGGGGTATGAGCACTACGTGACGGTGGACCCGAAGAACGCGTACGTGCGGTACCAGATCGGCGAGATCTACCTCGACCGTGGTGACATCGCGCGCGCTGAAACAGAGTTCGCGCAAGCGCTGTCGATCGAACCAAAACTGGCGTCCGCCAAGGTGGCCACCGCGGTGATTGCGTTTGAGCGTGGGCAGTTACCGCAATCCGAGCAGTTGCTGAAGGACGCACTGGCGCTCAAGCCCGACGTCCGCCTCGCGCACTACAACCTGGCGCTCATTGCCGAAGCACGGGGAGATGATGCCGGCGCGGAAGCGGCGTATCGCACCGAGATCGAGAAGCATCCGACGGCGTACAAGGCCCTGTTCAACCTCGGTCGCCTGAAGGCCCGGCAGGGTCGCACCGGTGAAGCGGCGGAGTTCTACCGGCGTGCGGTCGACACCAACGCCGAGTTCGCCGAAGGGTTCTTCTATCTGGCGAAGGCCCGGCTCGATGAGGGGAAAGACCTGGAGGGCGCGGCCACGTTCGCGCGCAAGGGACTGACGCTGCAGCCAGCCGGAGAAACGTCCCCGCTCGGCCACTTTGTGCTCGGGAGTGTCCTTATGAAACAGGGGCGTCCCGCCGAGGCGGAACGCGAACTGGCCAAAGGGCTGGCCCTGGAAGCCAGGCTCGCGGGTAAGAAATAGTCACGTCGCATTCTTCCAATCGCCGGCCCCAGACCCGCGCTACAGTCTGGGGTCATGCGTACTGCCATCGCCCTCGCCATCATCGTCAGCGGTCTTGCCGTCACTGCGTCCGAACAGGCGCCGAACCTGAGCGGGACGTGGGTCGCCACAAAGGAGGCGCCGGCGGGGCTTGGCATGGCTCCAAGTGCCGTGTTCGGCGAGCGATTTGCGCTGGCGGTCACCGCCGACAGCGTGGCGTTGACACGCGTCGTTCGAGGCAATGCGGCGTCGGTTGTGACCACCTTGCCTTTGAATGGCACTGACGTCCCGGTGGTGCAGACGGGGCGGCCGTGTTTCGGCGATGCGGTGCAGACCAACGCGGCCACGCGGCAGGACGCAGGATTCGACTTCGCGATCACGTCCAACACCGCGCCTGGCGCCGCGACGACAAAGCTGGCACTTGTCTACAAGTTCCGATCGGGTGCCGGCGCCCAGGCCGACATGCTGATCGTTGAATCCACGATGCGAGACGCGTCAGGGCCCAAGCAGGTTGGTACGGTGTACCGGCGCACGACAGACACTTTGCCGCCACCTTTGAAGGGACCGAACGTGCAGGTGGCGAGCGCGACGATCGCGTCGATCAACTGGCTCGTGGGTGATTGGGTGGGTGTGGTCTCAGGGAACGACGTCGAAGAACGGTGGATGGCGCCCGCGGGTGGCGCGATGATCGGGAACAGCCGGTCTACGCGCGGGAACCCGGCATCAATGGTCGAGTTTGAGTACCTGTGCATCGCGCAGCGACACGGGGGGCTGGTCTACACCGCGATGCCCAACGGCGGAGCGGCTACGGACTTTTTGTTGACGAAGATCTCCGCGGACAGTGCGACGTTCGAAAACCCCGACCACGACTTTCCCCGCGCGATCACCTACACGAAGCGCGCAGACGGTGGCGTGGACGCCACCATCAGCGGCGCCCCTGGTCAGCGGGCGCTGACGTATTCGTTCAAGAAGAAATAACTACGCGCCTGGCGCCGTGTCCTTGAGGTGCTCGAGGCGCGCCCGGCACTTCGCGCCTTCTTCCGGTTCACAGCCGCAGTCCCCGTCGTCTTTCACCGCACCGCAGTCCTGGCACACCAGGCGCGCGTGGCACAGCACGTGATCCACGCCGTACCGGCGGCCCCACATGTCGGTTTCGTTGAAGGAGAGCGACTCCGTGTGGGTGACCTCACGTTTCCAGTTGTGGTGGGGCCATTCCAGATTGAGGAAGTGTTGCGTGCAGCTCATGACTGCCTCCTTCGGCCAGTGTGCGCCTCGCGTGCGAGGGCGTCAATCACGACAGAATTGGTCGGCGAGTCCTAACGCAGCTTCGTGAGATCGATGGGCGAGTATGTCGCGCCGGAATAGACCGACCGCGACTGCACAGAGACGCGACTGGGGACGCTGCCGCGTGGGTCGGCGCCGGAGCCCATCTGTCGTGGACCACCGCCGCCTTCACGCTCCTCGTAGGTCTCGGTCATGTCCGTCGGCAGCAGAAGTCCGAGCGCGGCGTGCCGCGCGTACTTCACCGACACGACGGCGTTCTCAAGTTTGGAATCGACCCACAGCTCGGTCTGGTGGATCGCACCCGTGAGGGGATCGATCCAGAAACGCCCGGTCGCTCGCGCATTGCTGCGCGTGCCGAGGACGTGAAACTGGTCCTGCCCCGTCGGTTCTTCAAAACGGACGCCAACGGTCTCGACGTCGTTGATCTTCTTCCGGCCATCAAGCCGGTACTTCATTGATGGTTGATAGGTGGGCGAGATGAACTGCAACGCCGTGGTCGGTTCGTTCACCTTCACCTGCAGATCCAGGATGAAGTGGATCGATCCCTGGGCGGGGTAACTCGCTGCCAGGTCCCAGTCTTTTGATGTGGGCGTGGCCGGTGCCGCAATCAGGGCCGCAATCCTCGGCGTCCGCGGCCGAAGGGCCTGCGTGTCCACAGCGTACGGGTCGCGCAGAGCCGTGACCTGTCCCTGCAGGTTCACAAACACCACGTCCGAACTGATCCGGATGACGCCGCGCGCCTTGCCGCCGGTGACATCAAGCACCTGCGCTTCTTCGTTCAGCGTGACGCCCGACAGCCGTTGCGCGTAGGTGGAGTGATACTCCCCCGCGCGCCCAAGGACCTCTTCAAGCGTGGGTTGTTGCGACGCCACAAGCGGCACCGCCGCCGTCAGTGCGAGCGCGATGAGATGAGTCCAGAGTGCCCGTGTGTGTGTCATGACCCTCGTTCAGACGCCAGTCAGTTGAATTTGGACCCCTGGACCTCTGGACCCCTGGACCGACTCAGCTCTTGACTGTAATCCCTCTCCATTTCCCCTGCCCAAACCGCCAGACGCTGAGAGACGCCCGGGTGAAGTGGCCGAGGACGATGGCCGTCCAAATGTGCCAGGCCTCGAGGCCGACCGTGGCGCCGGCGATCGTGCACACGCCGATCGGGACGATCACCTGGGAGACGATGGAGATGTAGAGCGGGCTCTTGGTGTCGCCCGTGCCTTGCAGCCCGCCGGTGTAGGTGAGCGCGACGGTGACGAAGAAGCCGGAGACGGCGAGGAAGGCCAGAAGCTGGCGACCGAGCGCTCCGCCGATGCCTTCGTTCAGCGCGAAGACGCCGAGCATGGCGCCGGGGAACGCCACAAACAGGAAGCCGACGCCTGCTGCCACACCCAGGCCGATACGCGAGGCTTCCCGGGGTGTCTGGGCCGCGCGGTCCGGTTTGCCGGCGCCGAGGTTCTGCCCGGTGACCGCAGCGGTCGCGCCCATCAGGCCGACTGACGTCCAGGTGATGAGTGAGAACAGCTCCGTGTATCCCACGGCGTAGGCCGCCTGCGCCTCGGCGCTGTGTTCGAGTGACCCGATGAACCCGAGCATCATCACGCCGGCGACGTTCATCGCGATGCCCTGAAAGCCGGTCGGCAACCCGAAGCGGAACAGCTCCCGGATGATCGTCCAGTCGGGTTTGAGCGACATCGATCGCCCGAACTTCTGGAACCGAATCACCAGCCGGCCCGTGAACAACATCCACAGGATCGTGCCGCTTGCGAGAATGCTTGCGAGCGCGGTGCCGATGGCGGCGCCGGTGGTGCCCATCGCCGGCACCGGACCAAGGCCGCCAATGAAGATGATGTTGAACACCACGTTCATGACTGTCATCGCCACGCCCATGCGCAGCGGTGTATGGGCGTCGCCGGCGGCCCGCAGCGCGCCGCTCAGCATGAAGAACATCATCATGCCGATGTTGGTCGCGAACATGATGCGGAGGTAGGGAAGTGCCTCGGCCTGCACACCTGGCGCCGCATTCACGAGCGTGAGCAGCCAGGGTGCGAGCACCCAGCCGATCGGCGCGAGCAACCCAACCGACATGACCAGCGCCACCATGAACGCCTGCCACACGGTCTTGTTCACGGCCTCGCTGTCGTTCGCGCCGGCAAATCGTGCGACCAGCACACCCATCCCCGAAAACACGGACGCGATGAACACGATCACTAGAATGAAGATCTGGATGCTGACACCAATCGCCGCGTTCGCTTCAAGACCGACGTAGTGGCCCACCATGGCGTGGTCCACGACACCCTGCAATCCACCAATCGCGCTCTGCAGCATCGTCGGCCACGCGAGTTTCCAGATGGCCGCCCGCAACGGGCCGTCCACGATGGAGCGATCAAACTGTTTGGGGGGCTTGCCTGGCGACGCGTCTGCCATCTCGTGGGCTTAATGGTATGCGATTGCTCCATGAGAGATTAAGATGAGCCTGATCCCGGGGAGATAAGTATCTGATGACGCGGCTGATGATTCTGCTCGTGGCGGCGGTGTTCGATCTCGGACCCCAGGTCGCGCGTGACCGGGTTGTCCCACCCGAGGCAATTGGAACGGCTGTGATCAGCGGTCGAGTGACCATCGAGGTCAACGGCGAGGCGGTACCCGTCCGCCGCGCGAAGGTGACCCTGGAGTCGGCGGTGTTGCGTGGACCGCAACACGCGGACACGGATACGGACGGCCGGTATCGCTTCGACCGGCTGCCAGATGGTGAGTACCGCATTCGCGCAGAAAAGGCGGGATTCGTGCCGCGGGTCAGGGACCCCCGCCGCGCGTTCGAACTGCCGCCGTTGTTCGCCGTGGGTACCGGTCAGTCGCTCAATCGAGACGTGCCGATGCTGCGCGGGGCAGCACTTGAAGGGCGCATCACGACCACCGCCGGCGCCCCGTTGCCCAACGTCGTCGTGTCGGCGGTTCGGTTCGCGTACGACGTGAATGGCCGCCGCCCCGTGCCGGTCAGACAGACGCGCACCGACGATCGCGGCCACTTCCGCGTGCACACCCTGCCCGCCGGCGAGTACTACCTGGACGCGGCGCCCGATCCAGTGGCGGCGGTCAACCAGCCGACCGTGGCCGGCCAGCCCGCCACAATTCTGGAGCGCACCTACTATCCCGGCGCGCCGCAGGTCGACGGTGGCCGGACCATCGCCTTGTCCGCCGGTCAGACGGTCGCGGACCTGGCGTTCTCGCTTCCGTCGATCACCACTGCGGCGCTCCGCGGCCGCGTCATCACGTCAACCGGAGGTGTTCCCACGGCGCTCGCGATGCGCGTGCAGCGTGTGGGAGGTCCGGTCGGTGAAGTCAGAGGGTTCGCAAATCCCGACGGGAACGACTTTCAGTATCCGCGCGTGCCGCCAGGCGACTACTGGCTGATGGGAGTGACGCGCTCGGCTTCCGCCCCACTCGAGTTTGCCGCGTCGCGGTTGGCGGTTGTAGGGCAGGACCTCACTGACTTGGTGATCACCACCGGCAAAGGAGCGGTTGCGCAGGGCCGCCTCACGATTGAAGGAGGCACGCTGCCGCCGGGTACCACCCTTGAGGTGTCGCCGCACTCCACCGCGTTTCAATTGCCCGTGCCGTTCGGAGATCCGGCACCAGCGATGTCTGCCGCTGCGGTTGGTCCGAACGGCACGTTCGCGTTCCCCAACCTATTCGGCCCAACCCTGCTGCGGGTCACCGGACTCCCTCCAGGGTTTGCACTCAAGAGTGTGACGATCGATGGAACGGATGTGACGGACACACCCGTGGACTTCAGGGCGAGCGCGGCGACCCACGACGTGCGCATTGTGATCACAGCCGCTACGTCCGGCCTGACTGGCGTCGTGCGTGATGAGGCCGGCCAGCCAATCGATCGCGCGCGCGTCGTTGTCTTCAGCCAGAACGACAGCACGTGGGGCTGGCGGTCACGTCTGGTGCACAGCGCCGAGACGGATGCGGAGGGGCGGTATGTGATGACCGGACTCCTGCCGGGCCGCTATCACGTCGTCGCTGTGCCCTTCCTGGAAGCGGGATCCTGGATGGACGCCACGATGCTGGCCCGATTGCAGCCACTCGCCGGCGGATTTGTCGCGAGTGGTGCGGGAAGTACAACGATGAATCTGGTGGTGAAGCCATGGTGAGTGGGTTGTCAACCTTCGGCCTGATCGCGTTGCTGATGTTCGGCGGCGTTCAGGGTCAGCAGGCACCTGGGGCAGCGGCCGACACCGGGCGCATCGCCGGGGTGGTCACTCGAGGAGACACGGGCCAGCCGCTTGAGGGAGCGCTGCTTCGCCTCGTGCGATGGGATGGAGGGCTCGGCCGGCAGTTCCCACCTGTGCGTAGCGACGCAGAAGGTCGGTTCGTGATGGAGAAGTTGCCTGCCGGCGAGTACGCGATTTCGTTTTCGGCGGAAGGATTCGTTGGCCTGGAGTATGGCCAGCGTCGGCCGCAGGAACCGCCGAGGCGCATCAGGTTGGCTGAGGGGCAACACGTAGCCAACATCGAGATGACGTTGCCGCGGACGGTCGCGATAGAGGGGCAGGTCGTCGATGAATTCGGCGATCCGGCTCCCGGCATTACGATTCAGATCGCCCGCGTCCAGTTTGCCGCGGGCAAACATCGGCTGATGCCCGCGCCGGGCCAGACCGGCACTCCGACTGACGACCTTGGACGATTCCGGATCTTCAACCTTCCCCCGGGTGACTACTACCTGGCGGCGTTGTCCGGCCCCTTCGCGGGTCCCGAGGCCGCCGCAGGGTTTGCATTGACGTACTTCCCTGGTACACCGAACCCGCAGGATGCGCAGGCCGTGACGGTGGGCGTCGGCCAGGACGTCACCGGCGTCACCCTCCAGATGAGTCCCGCGCCCATGTCCACGATTACCGGGGTCACCACCGACGATCAGGGCAAGCCGATGCAGTCTGAACTGATGTTGGTGCCAACCAGTGGTGGTGATGTGCGCGCGATGATCATGTCGCGCATCCCCACTGCCCCGGACGGATCGTTTTCATTTAGGAATGTCGCCGCCGGCACGTATGCCCTCCAAGCCTTTGGCCGGCCCGTGGGTGGCGGCAACCTGGGGCGCGCACCTTTTGGGGCGACGCAGGTCACCGTCGATGGCGATCTTCGGGACGTCGTGGTGAAAATCGCCGCAGGGGCCACACTTCGGGGCCGAATCATTCTTGAGGGGGATGGACCCCTGCCGGCCCCCGATCGCGTTCGCGTGTTTCCGGCGCCGGTGAACTTCGCGACCGGCCCGGTGGGCGGCGGTCCGCCCGACAGCGTGACGATGGCCGACTGGACGTTTGAGACGAAGAACATGACCGGCACACGTGTGGTTCGCGCGAACGTCGGTGCCGCGGGATGGACGCTCAAGCGCGTCACGCGTGATGGTGTGGATATCACCGATCGTCCGATCGAATTCACCGGCGAGGACGTCAACGGCATCGAAGTGACGCTGACCAATCGGGTCGCGACCGTGACGGGCACCGTGACCGACGGTAACGCGCCGGCATCGGAAGCCTCGGTGCTGATCTTTGCGGAGGATCCGGCGAACTGGGTCTTTCCGTCGCGGCATCTGTTCAGCGCTCGCCCCGATGCCAAAGGCGCTTTCACCGCGGCCGGATTGCCCCCCGGCGACTATCTGGCCATCGCCGTGCCGCCGGTGACCGGCGCCGACTGGCAGGACCCGGCCACACTCGCGGTATACCAGGGCCTGGCCACCAAGGTGACGGTCGGCGAAGGCGGCACCGCGACAACCGCGCTGCGGTTAGTGCGGCGGTAGGGGCTCCAACTCGATCCAGTTCACGCACACCCCGAGCCAGCGTTCGTCCGCGTTGCCATGGATAAAGTGTGGACACCGCATGGTCTGATTCCAGATCTGCACGCGTATCGACTGATCGGGCCCTGCGGTGAGGTCGGCGGTGCCGCTGAGCCTGATCGCAGTGTCCCCATCAGACTCGCACACGATCGGCACCGGTGAGCCATTGACGAGCATCGTGACTTCGGCCGCGATGTCGGCATGGAGCCAGTTCAACACCTGGAGCGTGATCCGCGCGCGCCCCTGCGTCCTCACCGGCAACACAATGGCACTCGCCGGCGACGGGCCACTCCAACGGAACGTGCCCCACTCCGGATGCGACTCCACACCATGCCAGTCGAGCG
>CAZLJG010000033.1:0-2359 GCA_964559545.1 uncultured Solibacteraceae bacterium
GGTGTGGGAGTCGCGCATCCAGTCGTGGCTCAAGAACCTGCCGGAGTGAAAAAAGGCGTCGGGTGCACCCGACGCCTTTTTCTCTACGTCCTACCGCTTGCGAATCGTCTGGGTCAGCGTGCCGGTCGGCTGGCCCTCAAAGGCGAGCTGCGCGCGCAGGATGTAGTCGCCCGGCTTCAGGTCGCCCACCGGCAGCTTCGCCATGAACATGAACTTGTCGGGCACCGGCGTCGCTGACGGCTGCGGCGGTGCGGTGGCCAGTGGCTTGGCCGTCAAGTCAGGGAGAATCTCAACGATGGCCCCGAAGGGACCGGCGGGACGGCCATACAGCTCGAAGACCGCGATGATTTCCGTCTCGGTCGTGATGGTCACGAGCGGCGCGAAGCCGCCGGCGCCTGCCGTGCCCATCATCAGGCCGCCCAGTTTCGCGGGGCCGGCCTCTGTCGTGAGGACCTTCATCTCGTAGTCGGCCGTCGCGGCGCGGTTGTCAGTGGACACGGCGGCCACACGCAGCCGATAGGTGCCTGCCGGTGCGGGAATCGCTGCCGCCAGCACGGACCGCTGCAGTTCTTCCGGACGCGCGGTCCACTGCGCGACGAGTTTGCCGAGCGGGTCGTACAACGCGGCGGCCGCCGCCTTGAGTTTGACCGACGGGTCGGTGGTCTCGGCGAGCGCGAACACTTTCATGTCGGCCTTGGGATCTTCATTGCGTGACGCAATGCCGACTGCGCGGAGGCCAAAGCCGCGGTGCACGGTGAGTTCGCGGAGCATCGACGTCGGCGTCGGCGCCGCAGCGCCCGCGCGCGGAATGTTGACACTCGCGCGTGCGCGAATCGTCACGTCGGGACGTGCACTGCGCACTTCCAGCCGGGCGCTGGCGCCGGTGCGTTCGTTGCCCTCGGCGGTGAACGTCGCGGTGTAATACGCCTGCGTCTCACGCGCGATACGCGGCATCGCGCCACCTTCGCCTGTGAGGAACAACATCTGGCCGCCGGTCACGCCGACGAGGTTTTCAAGACCTTCCGCCGCCGTTCGGTCCGAGCTCTGCTCAGGCCGAATCACATAGAACTGCGCATTGGCGACGTCCGCCGACACGCCCACGCGCTGGAACACGCTCGGCTGCACGACACAGTCGTCCGGGCTGTCCATCGCGGCCGTGCTCGCGGCTGCGCCGACCAGACCCGTGGTGAAGAACAACACCGGGGTGAGGCCCCCGCCCGTGTTGCCGGCGGCGCCCAGCAACGAGTCGAGCGCGGTGACGGTGTCACGCGTGTGGCAGCGGCGTTCAGATGCTGACATCGAGGCCTTGCCGCGGCCCTGGACACGGTCCAGCGCCGCGCGGAAGGCGGCGCGGTCGGTGGTCGGCGGCAACGCAATCGTGCCGCGCGGAATGGTAAACAGCGCCAGGCGATCGTTCGGCGCCAGGCTCTTTTCAAAGTCCGCCAGCGCCTCTTTCACGCCGACCTCGAGACCGGGTCGCAGTGTCTCTTCGTCGATGATCGCGACAAACGAACGCCCCGCATCCGCGATGCTGTTGGTGCCAAACGGCATCGGCAACGCCGACACCGGCGTCGTCGCGCCAAACCGCACCAGTTCGAGGGAGGAGATGGCGCGGTCTTTGTTGCCGACGCGCAGCGTGATCTGCGCGGCGGTCAGGTCCGTCACGGGCTGACCGTCCGCCGTCAGGGCGATGAACTCCACGGTAGCGGGTCCGGCGGCCGCAGCCTGCGGCGCGCCAGCGGCGCGCAGCACAGGACCGGAGGTGATCGCGGTGAGTGCCATTGTGGCGGCGAGAACACTCTTCAACGTGAACAGGGGCTGCAGGGGTCGAGTCATAAAGTCCGGGCCTTCGTGTGTGGCGAGGTTAACGAGTCACTTTGCGGAGCGGACGCACCACGCGTCCGCCCGTCTGATTTTCCGCAGCGACGGTGGCACGCACCACGTAGTCGCCGGCCGGAAGGGCACCGATCGGAATCGCCGCCGTCACCAGGAAGCGATCCGCTTCCGTCGTGGCGGCAAACGCGCCCGGCATCGTCACCAGTGCCGGGCCATTCGCGGTGCGGGCCACTTCAAACATCACGCCGACCTGGGTGCCTTCGCGGCCACCGTAAATCTCCAGGTGCGCCATGGCTGAAGCCTCCGGGCCGAACTCCAGCCGTGGCTGGAATTGTCCATTGCGGGACAGCCCGAGCACAAGATCACTCAACTGCAGCGAGCCAGCCACCGCCAGGCCGGCGTCCAGCGTGAAATCCGCCGTGCCGCCGCGTCCTGACGCCTCAGCGGCCGCCACACGAACGCGGTACGTGCCTGCCGGCACGGTCAATGCGGTGGCCACGGGGTCGTTCTGGAGCTCGTCGGC
>CAZLJG010000033.1:2459-5234 GCA_964559545.1 uncultured Solibacteraceae bacterium
CGGGCGCGGAGCACGACGTCCGGACGGGACACGCTCAGGCCAAGCCCCCGCACCGACCCCTGCGCCTCTTCAGGCTCCGGGAAAAAGCGGGCGAGGTAATACCCGCCGCTCTCGCGAATGACACGCGACAACGCGCCATCACCGACGCCGCTCAGATGCCATAGCGGGGCGCCGGTCACGCCCGTGAGGTGTTCAAGCCCCGCGATGTTGATGCCGGCCTGCGCCAGATCCGGTTGCACGATGTAGACCTGCGCCCGGGCGTTGGCGGCCGCCGCGCCGACCTGCTGGAAGTTCTCCCGCGTCAGTTGGCAGCGGCCGATGGAGACGCCGGTCTGCATCGAGAGGACCCCCTGCGGGCCCACCATGCCACCCGAGACAAAGATCACCGTCACGGGGCCTTCGCCGCCGCGCAGGTCGTTCAGCATCCCGCGCAGCGAGACCAACGTGTCGCGCGCCAGACACCCGGCTTCGCCGCTCGAGGACTGGCCGCTCAACATCGAGATCGACTGTGCGACCTTCGCGTGGTCCGTCGTCAAATCCACCTTGACCCCGCCGTACGGCACGGTCACCAACGCGATCCGATCCGTCGGCTGAAGCGATTTCACGAAGTGGCTGATGTGTTCCTTGAGGGCCGCTTCCCGACCGGCGCGAATCGTCTCGAAGTCCACCGCCAGGATGATCGACCGGCCGGTGACCGTCGCCACGTTGCTGCCGTAGGGCAGGGCGGCGTCCGTGCCACCGATGCCCTGCACGGGCACGTACTCAAGCGCTTGAATCGCCCGCGTGCGTCCATCAATGCGGAGCGTGACTTCGTCGGCCCGCAGGTCGGTGATGGGCCGGCCGTCGGCGCCGACTGCGGCGAAGTCCACCGCAATCAGCTTCGCGCGATCCTGGGAGGACAGCACAAACTGCTGCGCGTCAATGGACATGACGGACGCGACCGCGAGGCCGGCAGACACAACGACAACGGCGAGAGCGCGCACACGCATCCCGATCAATACCCTCGGCACGGGGGACATGCTTACGTCCTTATCGCGCCGGCGGCAGTTTTCTGATGGTTCGCACGACCCGGCCACCGGCCTGGCCCTGAGCGGCCACGATCGCGCGGATGGCGTAGTCACCCGGCTGCAGCGCGCCGACGGGAATCACGGCCGTCACGAGGAACTTGTCGGGCTCGTTCGTGCCGACAAACGCCCCCGGCATCGTGGCAATCGCCTGGCCATTGAGCGACGACGCGATCTCGAAGGCCACGCCGACCGGAGTGCCGGGTGTTCCGCCGTAGATCTCAAGCATCGCCAGCGCCGTGACTTCGTTCGTGAATTCCATCCTGGGCTGGAAGCCCTCGGGCCGGTTCTGGCCGACGAGCAGGCTGCTCAGGCGCAGTGCGCCGGCCGGCGTCAGCGCCACATTGACCTCCACATCGGCCGCGCCGGCGCGGCCCTGCGTATCAATGGCCGCGACGCGAAGGCGATAGTCCCCCGGGGGCGCCGACAGGGCGGCGATTTTCGGGTTCGTGGCCAGCTCGGCCGAGGTGGCCGTTGAACTCGCGACCATGCGGCCCGTTCCGTCAAACAACCCGAGCATCGCCGTGGCGATCGTGGTCGTGCCCGGCGCATCGAACATCGCCAGCACCTTCAGGCTGCCGTCCGCATTGCGCGACGTCGCGCCGCTCACACGCAGCGGCAGGTCGGTGAACAACCGCGCTTCCCGCATCATGTCGAGGGGCGTGGTGATTTTCGTGGCCGCCGTCCCGGTCGCACTCGCGGGGCGCCGCACCTGCAACTGGGGACGATGGCGGATGGTGACGCCGGGGCGATTGGACGACACGCTGTACCCACGCACCGTCTCCGGCGCTTCCGTGGGTTCCGGCTCGATGCGGGCGAGGTAATACCCCGCCGACTGCACGATGATGCGGCCAAGCGCCGTTTCCGTGCCGCTGCGGAGGTTCCACAGCGGTGCGCCTGTCTGGCCCGTCAGGTGTTCGAGGCCGGCGCGGCCGGAGTTGTCTGCGCTGAGTTCCGGCATCACCACGTAGAGCTGCGCGCGTGAGCGGGCCACCGCCGCGTTCACGTTGTTGTAGTGCTCGACCAGCACTTCACACGTGCCCATCGTGTTGAAGTAGTCGACGCCATCCACGTTCGACCGGCTCAGACTCTCCACACCCTTCGGCGCGACAAGGCTGCCGGCAAACAGGACGACCGTGAGCGGCGCTTCGGCGCTCGCAATGCTGTCGAGGGTGCCGGCCAGCGCCACCAGCGTGCTCCGTGTGTTGCAGCCGGCATTGCTGCCAGGGCCGCTCTGCGGTGCGCGTCCGACGATCGGGTCGAGCGCTTTCAGCAGGCGCGCATGGTCACTGGTGAAATCCGATTTCATGCCGCCGAAGGGCACTGTGACCAGCGCCACGCGATCAGACGGACCCAGTTGCGAGAGGAATGTTCTGATGTCGTCCTTGAGGTTGCCTTCGCCACCGGGGCGCAACGTCTCGTCATCGATCACCATCAGGATTGTGCGGGCGTCTCCCGAGATGACGTTGCTGCCGTAGGGGGGCGGCACCCGCACGGCGGTGCCGGCGGATACGGGCACGTAGTCGAGCGCGCGAATGGTCCGGGTGCGTCCATCAATACGCAGCGTCACATCCTCCGGGCGGAGGTCGGTGACGGGCAGACCGTCAGGACCGAGGGCGGTGAAGTCGACGGCGACCAGACGCGCGCGGTCCTGTGACGAGAGCACAAATTGCTGTTGCGCCGCGACGGCGGCGGTCAGCAGGGCGGCGCC
>CAZLJG010000033.1:5334-17616 GCA_964559545.1 uncultured Solibacteraceae bacterium
AGGGACGTTACCAGTTGATACGCCAGACGACCTGGCCGATGCGGCCACCGGGATCGAACGTCGTGTTGATGTCCGTGTACGCCGACGTGACCTGGAAAATGGTCGCGCCTTCGCCCGGGTTCATCGCGTGGTTGAAGTTGATGTTGTTGAACGCGTTGAGCATTTCGAGGGTCAGTTCCACGTTGCCCCGGCTGAGGAACGGGAAGGCCTTCTTGATGCGCAGGTCAACACGCGTGAACAGCGGGCCGTTGAGGTTGATGTCCTCGGCGCCGCAGTCACCACGGTAGAGCACCATGCAGCTCGCCGACGACGCCGGCGAGATGTAGCGGCCCGAGGGCACGCCGAGTGCCGCCGAGTAGCCGGTCGCCGTGGTCGGATCCGTGCTGTACGCGCGACGGGTGTTGTCGATGATGTCCTGCGGCATGCTGAACACGCTCGTGGTGCCCGTGGACGCGTTCTTGTAGATGCGGATCTTGAACTCCTTGTTGAGTTCATCACGCGTCATCCCGACCAACTTGGCGTTGGTGATGCGGTACCGCTGCGTCTGGACACGGGCGTTGCCCGAGAATTCCCAGTTGCCGAGGATGCCGTTCAGGATCGGGTTCATGTCGGTGCCGAAGCGGCGGCCACGGCCGACGGGCACTTCGTACGTCCACTGCGCCTTCCACTCGTGCGGCACGCCCGTGCTGTCCACTTCCATGCGGTCAAACCGGATGGAGTTGTTGATCAGCGTCTTGCGGATGCCGTAGGTGTAGTTCGCGGTGACGAGCAGGCCCTTCGAGAGGCGGCGGCGCAGGTCAACCTGGAGGCTGTTGTAACGCGTGCCTTCACGGTCCTGGACGATCCAGGAACCGCTGGTCGAGGGGTTCATCACGAAGAAGTTCACCGGGTAGCCCGCCGCGATGGCGTTCGGACGGAGCGCCGTCGTGTCGAGGCTGTTCGCGTAGGTGAACGGTGCCGGCTCGAGGTCGCCCAGGAGCGCGTGCCACGCCGAGTTGGTGTAGTTGGCGTGCGTGTACTGTGCGGGCGTGGTGACGCCAGCGCCCGAACGGCCGCTGAAGTACGCCTGCGTGATCGGCAGCGGCGAGGTGCCCGGCGCGCCGGTGTAGGCGAACGTGTTGCCACGGCCGGCCGCGATGTTGGCCTTCAAGTTCGCCTGCGCGAGCTTGAACTCATCCATGAAGCCGTTCTCGAAGTAGTTCCGTTCGTTCCAGTTCTCTTCGGCCCAGGCATACATGTTCTTGTTGCCGACGTAGCGGACTTCCACGGCCATGTCTTCGCCGATGGAACGCTGCATGCCGACCGACCACGAGTGGACGCGCGGCTGCTTGAGGTCCGCCTGGAACATGTTCAGGCTGTTCGCCGTCGTCGCGGCGATCGGATACACCGGTGCTTCCGGGAAGGCCGGGGCGCCGAGGCGGCTCTTTTCGCTGAAGAGCAACGGCCAGGATTCACCGGGGCACACGAGGCAGTAGCCCGTGCCGGCGTTCCGGGTCGCCGAGGTCGTGCCGCCGGGGTTGGAGCCGGCGTTGACCGTGAAGCGGTCGAACCGCTCCTGGTTGAACGTCATCGAGTAACCCGCGCGCAGGGTCGCCTGCTCGGGGCTGCCGAGGATCGTCCGCAGGATGCCGTCCTGCACGTTCGGGCGCCACGCGAGACCGATGTTGTAGCCGATGTTCGCGTAGTTGATGTTGTACGCCTTCGTGCCCTTCGTGAACGGGTAGTACTGCGGCTGCGCCTTGCCCGAGACGTTGCCCGCCTGGAACAGGTTGCAGGCGCGGCCATCCGGACCGGAGCCGATGCCGGAGATGCCGCAGAGGTCCTCGAGGGTGGTCGTCGAGAACGTGTCGGTCACCGGGGTGAACGGCATCTGCACGTCCCAGCGCAGACCGGCGTTGATCGTCAACGTCGGCGTCACACGCCATGAGTCGGACGCGTAGAGCGCGTAGGAGAACTGACGCGCCTTCTGCGCCAGGTCGCCGAGGTACACGTATTTGCCCGTGGCGGCATCCAGACGCGCGGTGCCGGTGACGGCACTGACGCGACCGGTCAGGAGGGCGTACAGCGCACGCGCATCCGTCAGGTTGCCCGACGACGCGCCGGGGAAGTTCGTCGTGTTGAACATCGCCGCGGCCGGGTCAAACGTCGTGTTGAAGCCGAGCGTGATGCCGGGCACCACGTCGTAGCCGTTCAGGCGGTTGTGCACGCCGGAGAACGAGCCGCCGAACGTGAAGCTGTGCGCACCCTTCAGCCAGCTGACGTCGTTGTTCACGCTCCAGGTCGTCGTGTTGCGCGGCGCAGGGCTGCGGACCGCGAACGGGCTGGTGCCAATCGGGAACGTCAGGCCGTAGCCACCGAGCTCGTCGAACATGTCGGAGGTCACGTTGCTGAAGAAGTCGTTCGGCGACCACTGCCAGCCACCCTTGAACTCATTCACCATGTTCTGGCTGAGCGTCGAGCGGAGGCCGAGCGAGCCCGTGGTGCGGTAGGAGTTCTGGCTGCCCAGGTTCTTGAAGCCGGGGAACACCGGGTCCACGTTGTTCAGGAGGTCCGGGCTGTTCTTGAAGCGCTGCCAGTAGTAGGTGCCGCTCAGACGATGCCGGTCAGTGATGTTGTAGTCGAGACGGCCGGTGGGCGCGTACTGGTTGCCCTTGCCTTCGGACTGGAACACAAACGACTGCGTGTTGCGGCTCGTCGTCTCGTTGATGCGGCCGGTCGTCGCTGTGGACGCCTTGATCATCGCCAGCACGGCGGCGATCGTCGGGTCCGCGACCGCGGTCTGGCCGTTGGCCGCCGCGAGCGTGTACAGGTTCACCGTCTGCTGCGTCGTCACACCACCGACCGTGCGGTCGTACGTGAAGACACCGTTGAGGGCCGAGTCACGCAGGATCGTGCGCGTGCGCGTGGCCGACGACGGCTGGTACTGGTGTTCGAAGTTCAGGAAGAAGAACGCCTTGCCGCGGCCATCAAAGCCCGGCAACACAATCGGACCACCGAGGCGGCCGCCGTACTGGTGCACGGTGACTTCGTTCTTCGGCAGGTTGTTGATGATGTTGAAGTAGGCGTTCGAGTTGAAGTCCGGCTGACGCCAGTAGTGGTAGATCGACGAGTCAAACTGGTTCGAACCCGAGCGCGTCACAAACGCGATCTGGACCGAGCCGGCACCCGCGCCGACGCCGGGCACGGCGCCCGTCACGGTGATTTCCTCGACGGCGTCCATACGCGGCGTGACCATCGAGAAGAAGCCGTCACCCGACTGCAGGGCGTTGCCCGTGCCGACGCCGTCGATCGTGATGTTGACGGTGTTGTTCGGCAGGCCGTTGATGAGGGCGGCGCGCGGGCCACCCGTGGTCGACACACCCGGCAGCATCGCGACGGCATACAGCGCGTTGCGCGAGACCAGCGGGAGTTCGGTCAGCTGTTCGGTCGACAGCGTCGAGGTGACGGCGGTCGACTGGGTCTGGACCAGTTCGGAACTGGCGCGGACTTCGACGGTCTCGGTGAGCGCGCCGATTTCGAGCTTGGCGGTCACTTCACCGGGACGACCGGCCAGCAGACGCACGTCACTCGCGACGAACGTCTTGAAGCCGGTGAGCGACACGGTCACGGTGTAGGTGCCGGCATCCAGACCCGGGAACGCAAAGCGCCCGGTCGAGTTGCTGACAGCTTCAATCGTGACGCCGGTGGCATTGTTCTTCAGAACCACGGTGGCGCCGGGAATGGCGCCGCCGTCTGCATCGGTGACCACGCCCGAGATGGACGAGGCCGAGGTGCTCTGGGCCAGTGCATTCGCACTCACGCCGAACACCAGCAGGGCGGTCAGTAGTACACGTACGAGTCTTTCAGTCATTGTTAACGTCATCCTCCAAATGTCCGTCGCCCTCACGCGTGTGTCGACCATGCGACACCTTTGTTAAGGTCCCGAACATTTCCACTGTAGGAGACGGAAACGGACGTAGTCAAACCACTTCGAGGTGGGGGGAGTATGGCGAAGTGTGTACGAGGCGGGATCGGAGAACGTGAAGGAGTGACGAACCGCGAAAAGTCACAGGGATGGAGCCCGTTGGCCCCATCCCTGTCCGAGTATGAACGATTACCAGTTAATGCGCCACACGACCTGGCCGATGCGGCCACCGGGATCGAACGTCGTGTTGACGTCGGTGTACGCCGACGTCACCTGGAAGATCGTGGCGCCACTGCCCGGATTGAGCGCGTGGTTGAAGTTGATGTTGTTGAAGGCGTTCAGCAACTCGAACGTAAGTTCGACGTTGCCGCGGCTCAGGAACGGGAACGACTTCTTGACGCGCATGTCCACGCGCGTGAAGAGCGGGCCGTTCAGGTTGATGTCCGGCGCGTTGCAGTCGCCGCGGTAGAACGCGATGCAGCCCTCGCCATCCGACGGACGGATGTACCGGCCCGACGGCACGCCGAGTGAGCTGTACCCGGTCGCCGACGTCACGTCCGTGCTGTAGGCGCGGCGCGTGTTGTCGATGATGTCCTGCGGCATGCTGAAGACGCTCGTGGTGCCCGCGTCCGACCGGTAGATCCGGATCTTGAACTCCTCCTGGAGCTCATCACGCGTCATGCCCACCAGCTTCGCGTTGGTGATGCGGTAACGCTGGCTCTGGACCCGGGCGCTGCCCGAGAACTCCCAGTTGCCGATGAGGCCATTGAGGATCGGGTTCAGGTCCGTGCCGAACCGGCGGCCACGACCGACCGGCAGTTCGTACGTCCACTGGCCCTTGAACTCGTGCGGCACCGCAGTGTTGTCCACCTCGAACCGATCCAGACGCAAGGTCTGGTCGCTCAGCGCTTTGCTGATGCCGTACGTGTAGCTGGCCGAGGCCAGCAGCCCGCCGGACAACCGCCGACGCAGTTCGACCTGCAGGCTGTTGTACCGTGACCCGCCACGATCGGTGACGACCTGCGCGCCGCCCGCGTTCGGGTTGAGCACGAAGAAGTTGGACGGGAATCCGGCCGCGAGCGCATTCGCCCGGAACGCGGTGGTATCAATGGCGCCGGCGGCCCCGGGCACGTCCGGGGTCAGGTCCGACAGACGCGCCAGGAACGCGGAGTTTGCGTACTGGCTCGCCGTGTACCGTGCGGGGTTGGTGACATCCGCACCCGACCGGCCACTGAGGTAGGCCTGGTGAATCGGCAGCGGAGACGTCCCGGCCACGCCGGTGTACGCAAACGTCGCACCGCGACCCGCCGCGATGTTGGCCTTCAGGTTCGCCTGGGCCAGCTTGAACTCATCCACGAAGTCGTTCTCGAAGATGGTCCGCTCGTTCCAGTTTTCCTCACCCCACGCGTAGAGGCTCTTGTTGCCGACGTAGCGGACTTCGACGGCCGTGTCCTCGCCCAGTGACCGCTGGAAGCCGACCGAGTAGGAGTGCACACGCGGCGTGCGCAGTTCAGGCTGGAAGATCTGAATGGCCTGCGCCGTGGTGGCGAGCAGCGGATACACGGGCGCTTCCGGGAACGCCGGGGCGCCGAGGCGGCTCGTCTGGCTGAACAGCAGCGGCCAGGATTCACCCGGGCACACCAGGCAGAAGCCGGTGGTCGCATTCCGGTTGGCGTTGATCGTGCCGCCCGGATTGGATCCGACGCTGCCGGTGAACCGGTCAAACCGCTCCACGTTGTACGTCATCGAGTAGCCCGCACGCAGGGTCGCCGTATCCGGGTTGCCGAGAATCGTGCGGAGCATGCCGCTCTGCACGTTCGGCCGCCACGCCAGGCCGACGTTGTAGCCGATGTCGGTCCAGTTGCTGTTGTGTGTCTTCATGCCGGGCTTGAACGCCTGGTAGTAGGACTGCGCCTTGCCGGTGAGGGTGCCCGGCATGAACAGGTTGCAGGCGCGACCGCCCACACCATTGCCGAGACCCGACGGACCACACAGGTCCTCCATCGTTGAGGTGGAGAACGTGTCGGTGACCGCCGTGAACGGCAGCTGCGCATCCCAGCGCAGGCCGCCGGTGAGTGTCAGCGTTGGCGTCACGCGCCACGAGTCGGAGATGTACGCGGCCATCGAGTACTGACGCGCCTTCTGCGTCAGGTCGCCGAGGTACACGTACTTGCCGGTCGCCGCATCCTGACGGGCGGTCGCGTTGATCGCCGTCACGCGGCCGGTCAGCAGGCCGTACAGCGCACGCGCATCCGCGAGCGCCGTCGACGACGCACCGGGGAAGTTGGTCGTGTTGAACATGCCGGCGGCCGGGTCGTTGGTGTTGTCGAACCCGAGGATCGGGTTGGACGCCGCATCGTAGCTGTTCGTGCGGTTGTGCACGCCGGAGAACGAGCCGCCGAACGTGATGCTGTGCGCCCCGCGCAGCCAGCTCAGGTCGTTGCTCACACTCCAGGTCGTCGTGTTGCGCGGCGCCGAGTTGACACGCGTGGAGGCGCTGGTCAGGCCCAACGGGAACGAGAGTGCGTAGCCGCCCTGATCTTCGAACATCGACGGATTGATGTTCGCGAAGAAGTCGTTGGGTGACCACTGCCAGCCGGCCTTGAACTCGTTCACGAGGTTCTGTGAGAGCGTCGAGCGGAGACCGAGCGATCCGGTCGTGCGGTACGAGTTCTGCTCGCCGTTGTTCACAAACCCCGGGAACCGCGGCTCCGCGTTGTTCAGGAAGTCACTGTTGTTGAGGAACCGCTGCCAGTAGTACGTGCCGGTCAGGCGGTGTTTGTCCGTGACGTTGTAGTCGATGCGACCGGTCGGCGCGTACTGGTTCAGCTTGCCCTCGAACTGCACCACATAGTTCTGCGTGTTGCGGTTCGCGGTCGTGTTGATCGTGCCTGAGGCCTGCGTCGCGGCGTGAATGCGCGACAGGAGCGACACCACGGTGGGATCCAGGGCCGTGATCTGGTTGTTGGCGGCCGCCAGCGTCAGCAGGTTGACCTGCTGCGGCGTGATCACGCCGCCGATCGTGCGGTCATAGGTGAAGATGCCCGCGCGCGCCGTGTCGTTCAGAATCGACCGCGTGCGGGTGACCGACGACGGCTGATAGAAGTGTTCCATGTTCAGGAAGAAGAACGCCTTGCCGCGGCCGTCGAGGCCGGGCAACACGATCGGACCGCCAAGTCGGCCACCGTACTGATGGGCGACCACATCGTTCTTCGGCAGGTTGTTGACGATGTTGAAGTAGTAGTTCGAGTTGAACCGCTGATCGCGCCAGTAGTGATAGAGGCTCGACTCGTACTGGTTCGACCCCGACCGTGTCACAAACGCAATTTGCGTCGAGCCTGCGCCCGCGCCCACGCCGGGCACCGCGCCCGTGACCGTGATTTCCTCGACGGCGTCCATACGCGGCGTGACCATCGAGAAGAAGCCGTCGGTGGACTGCAGCATGTTGCCGGCGCCGACGCCGTCAATCGTGATGTTCACCGTGTTGTTCGGCAGGCCGTTGATGAGGGCCGCGCGCGGGCCGCCCGTGGTGGAGACCCCCGGCAGCATCGCCACCGAGTACAACGCGTTGCGCGAAACCAACGGCAGTTCCGTCAGCTGTTCCGTGGATAACGTCGTGGTGACGGACGGTGACTGTGTCTGCACCAGTTCCGTGCTCGCCTTCACCTCGACGGTTTCCGACAGCGCGCCAATTTCCAGTCGTGCTGTCACGCTGCCAGGACGGGCGGCCAGCAGGCGCACGTCACTGGCCACAAATGTCTTGAATCCGGACAAGGACACCGTGACGGTGTACGTGCCGGCATCCAGGCCGGGGAAGGAGAACTGCCCCGAGGCATTGCTGACCGCTTCAACACTGACACTCGTGGCGTTGTTTTTGACGACGACGGTCGCGCCCGGAATGGCGCCTCCGTCCGTATCCACCACGACGCCCGACAGGGACGACGCGGACGTGCTCTGCGCGAAGGCAGGGGAGCTGGCAACAGCCAGCAGGAGCACGAGACTGACGAACCTCACACAACGTGCATACATTGGACTCACGTAACCTCCTGCCGTACAGACGTACGGCTCTGCCAGCGTGTGGTGCCGTCGGCAGGGGGTCAACGTGATCGGTATGAGTGGTGGAAACCACGAGATGAAGTTGTGCGGAAGCGAAAAAAAAGACCCGGAGGCGCGGCGTCGCGCTCCTCCGGGTCCGGTGTTGCCGGGAGATCCGGCGTCCGCTCTAGCGGGCTACCAGTTGATTCTCCAGTGAATCTGGCCAAGTCGCCCGCCGGGGTTGAACGTCGTATTGACGTCCGTGAAGGCGGAGGTCACCTGGAAGATCGTGGAACCCGCACCCGGGTTCAACTGGTGGTTGAAGTTGACGTTGTTGAACGCGTTGAACACTTCAATCATCAGCTCAACACTGCCGCGGCTCAGGAAGGGGAACGACTTCTTGATGCGCATGTCCACCTGGGTGAACAGCGGACCGTTGATGCCGATGTCCTTCGCATTGCAGTCCTGCCGGTAGATCAGGATGCAGTCGCGGTCGCCACCGGGCCGGATGTAGCGGCCGGCCGGGACGCCGAGGGTGCTGTAGCCAGTAGACGACGTCGGGTCGGTGTTGTAGGCCCGGCGCGTGTTGTCGATGATGTCCTGCGGCATCGAGAACACGGTGGTCGCTCCCGTGACCGCGTTTTCGTAGATCCGGATCTTGAACGCCTTCTGGAGTTCCTTCGGCGTCATGCCGACCAGGGTGGCGTTGGCGATGCGGTACCGGTTGGTCTGCACGCGGCCGGCGCCCGAGAACTCCCAGTTGCCGAGAATCCCGTTGAGGATCGGGTTCATGTCGGTGCCGAACCGGCGGCCGCGGCCGACCGGAATTTCGTACACCCAGTTGGCCTTCCACTCGTGCGGCGCGCCCGTGCTGTCGACTTCCATGCGGTCAAACCGGATGGAGTTGTTGACCAGCGACTTGCGGATGCCGTACGTGTAGTTCGCCTGGACGAGCAGTCCACGCGAGAGGCGGCGCCGCAGATCGATCTGCAGGCTGTTGTACCGCGTGCCCTCGCGATCCTGCACGATCCAGGAGCCGCTGGTGGACGGGTTCATGACGAAGAAGTTCGCCGGCAGGCCCGCCGCCAGTGCGTTCACGCGGAACGTATTGGTGTCGAGCGACGACGCCGCTGAGAGCACGTTCGGGTCGAGCCGATCGAACCGCTCGTAGAACGTCGCGTTGGTGTACTGGCTCGCCGTGTAGCGCGCCGGGTTGGTCACATCCGCGCCCGACCGGCCACTCAGGTAGGCCTGGTGGATGGGCAGGGGGGACGTGCCGGGCACGCCGGTGTAGGCGAACGTGGCACCGCGACCCGCCGCGATGTTGGCGTAGAGATTCGCCTGCGCGAGCTTGAACTCCTCGAAGAAGCCGTTTTCGAAGATCACGCGCTCGTTCCAGTTTTCCTCGGCCCAGGCATACATGTTCTTGTTGCCGACGTAGCGCACTTCCACCGCCATGTCGTCACCGATCGAACGCTGCACGCCGACCGACCACGAGTGCACACGCGGCTGCTTGAGGTCGGCCTGGAACATGTTCAGGCTGTTGCTCACGGTCGCGGCGATCGGATAGACCGGCGCCTCCGGGAAGGCGGGTGCGCCGAGGCGGTCCTTCTCGCGGAACAGAATCGGCCAGCTTTCACCCGGGCACACCAGGCAGAACGCCGTGTTGCTGCGCGTCGCGCCCGTGGTGCCGCCTGGGTTGGATCCCGCGTTCACCGTGAAGCGGTCAAACCGCTCCTGGTTGAACGTCATCGAGTAGCCGCCGCGGATGGTGGCCTGGTCGGGGTTGCCGAGCAGCGTGCGCAGGATGCCGCTCTGCACGTTGGGCCGCCACGCAAAGCCGAGGTTGTAGCCGATGTTGGCGTAGTTGATGTTGTACGCCTTCACACCGGGCGTGAACGGGTAGTACTCCGGCTGCGCTTTGCCGTTCACGGTCCCGGGCTGGAACAGGTTGCACTGCCGGCCGTCCGGACCGGAGCCGACGCCCGAGATTCCGCACAGATCCTCCAGCGTCGTCGTAGAGAACGTCTGCGTCACCGGGGTGAAGGGCAGCTGGACGTCCCAGCGCAGGCCCGCATTCACGGTAAGGGTCGGCGTCACACGCCACGAATCCGACGCGTAGAGGGCGAATGAGAACTGGCGCGCCTTCTGCTCGAGGTCGCCGTTGTAGACGTACTTGCCGGTCTCGGCGCTCAGGCGCGCGGTGCCCGAAATTGACGTGACACGGCCGGTCATCAGGCCATACAACGAACGGGCGTTGTTGAGCACCGCACTGGATGCACCCGGGAAGTTCGCCGTGGTGAACAGCGAGTTCGCGGGGTCATTGTTGCTGTCGAAGCCCAGGTTGACCGTGGGCGCGACCGTCCAGCTGTTGGTGCGGTTGTGCACACCGGAGAACGATCCGCCGAACGTGAGGCTGTGCGCGCCGCGCAGCCAGCTCAGGTCGTTGGTCAAGCTCCAGGTGGTCGTGTTACGCGGGGCCGGGCTCGTGGTGTTGAAGTAGCCCGTGAACAGCGGGACACCGACGGCATATCCGCCCATGTCGTCAAAGTCGGACGCGGTGACGTTGCTGAAGAAGTCGTTCGGCGACCACTGCCAGCCGCCCTTGAACTCGTTGACCATGTTCTGGGTCAGCGTCGAACGCAGACCGATGGAGCCGGTCGTGCGGTAGGAGTTCTGCTGGCCGACGTTCGCGAACCCGGGATACCGGGCCTCACGGCTGTTGAGCAAGTCCGGATTGCTCTTGAATCGCTGCCAGTAGTACGTGCCGGTCAGACGATGACGGTCCGTAATGTTGTAGTCGAGACGGCCGGTCGGGGCGTACTGGTTGCCCTGACCTTCCGCCTGGTACACGTAACTTTGCGTGATGAGCGACGCGGTGTCGTTGATCACGCCCGTCGTCAAGGTCGCCTCGTGCACGCGACGGATCAGATCGGCCACGAGCGGATCGGCCGTGGCCAGCTGCCCGTTGGCCGCTGCGAGGGCCAGCACGTCCACACTGCGCACGACGCCACTGGCCTCGTAACGCAGGATGCCGTTGCGCGCGGCCTCACCCAGGATGGTGCGGGTGCGCGTCGCGGACGACGGCTGATACTGGTGTTCGAAGTTCAGGAAAAAGAACGACTTGCCCCGGCCGTCGTAGCCCGGCAGCACGATGGGGCCGCCGAGGCGGCCGCCGTACTGGTGCACGATCACGCGGTTCTTGTCGAGGCCGTTCACCTCGTTGAAGAAGTAGTTCGTGTTGAGCTTCGGATGACGGAAGTAGTGATAGATGCTCGAGTCGAACTGGTTCGAACCCGACCGGGTCACGAACGCAATCTGCACCGAGCCGGCACCCGCGCCGACGCCGGGCACCGCGCCGGTCACCGTGATTTCCTCGACGGCGTCCATACGCGGCGTGACCATCGAGAAGAAGCCGTCGCCCGACTGCAGCATGTTGCCCGTGCCAACGCCGTCGATGGTGATGTTCACGGTGTTGTTCGGGAGGCCGTTGATCAGCGCGTTGCGCGGACCACTCGTGCTCGAGACGCCCGGCAGCATGGCCACCGAGTAGAGCGCGTTGCGCGACACGATCGGCAGCTCACTGAGCTGCTCGACCGACAATGTCGTCGTGACCGCCGGAGACTGGGTCTGCACGAGTTCGGCACCCGCCTTGACCTCGACCGTCTCGGTCAGGGCACCAATTTCAAGCCGGGCCGTCACTTCACTGGGACGGCCTGCCAGCAGTCGCACTTCGTTGGCGACATAGGTCTTGAAGCCGGTCAGCGAGGCCGTCAACGTGTACGTCCCGGCTGCCAGGCCAGGAAACGAGAACTGGCCGGTCGAGTTGCTGACGGCCTCAACCGTCACGTTGGTCGCATTGTTCTTCACGACCACGGTGGCGCCGGGAATGGCGCCGCCGTCGGTGTCAACGACCACGCCCGACAGGGACGAGGCCGACGTGCTCTGGGCCAGCGCCGGGGCACTGACGCCCAGCACAAGCAGGGCACAGACAAGCAAACGGATACAACGAACGTTCATCAGGGGGTCATCCTCCAGGAGTGCCCTGTGCCGAGACATTCAGGCCAGGACAGTCCGGAACTGTACGAGAGTATATTTTGTTAAGTCAATGAACTCAGGTACTTACGGGAGTTGTTATCCCCTGTATTGGGGGGAGATTTGCCGCGTAGAACACCTGGCCTTCCCACGCCGTATCCCACCCGCATGCTGCAGGACCTGCGATACGCCCTTCGGGGACTGATGGGCCACAAGGCGTTCACCGCGGTCGTGATCCTGTGTCTTGGCACCGGGATCGGCGTGAACGCGACGATCTTCTCGGTGGTGGACGGGGTGCTGATTCAGCC